>DASWKR010000017.1 GCA_036396535.1 Acidimicrobiia bacterium
CTGTCTTCGCTCGTCCAGGAAGTCGTCAACCGTCCGGGGTGGGCACCGAACAACGACCTCGGGTTCACGATCACCGGCACAGGGCGGCGCGTCGCCGAGTCCTACAACGGCTCCCAGAGCGGCGCACCCCTCCTCCACGTCAAATACAGCACAGACACCGAACCGCCTCCTCCGCCACCGCCGGTCGGCACGGTGACGTTCGCGGTGATCGGCGACTTCGGGCAGGTCCGGGCGAGCACGGCGACGGTCGCTTCGACCGTGGCCCAGCTCGACCCTGATTTCGTGGTGACGGTCGGCGACAACAACTACACCTCGAGCAGCGATCTCGACAACGTGATCGGCCGGTACTACTCCGCCTACATCGGCGACTACCAGGGCTCTTTCGGACCCGGGTCCCCGACGAATCGATTCTTCCCTTCCCTGGGCAACCACGACTACTCGGACGGCGGGGGCTTGCCGGCCTACGAGGCCTACTTCACCCTGCCCGGCACGGGAGTGGTCACGAGCGGCACGTCCGGCAACGAGCGCTACTACGACTTCACGATGGGGCCGGTGCAGTTCTTCGTGGTCAACAGCAACAGCCAGGAGCCCGACGGCAACAATTCGACGTCCGATCAGGCGGATTGGCTGCAGGCGGGGTTGGCGGCGTCGACGGCTCCGTGGCAGATCGTCCTCTTCCACCACGCCCCGTACTCGTCTGGTGAGCACCACGGCTCGGACACCACCATGCAGTGGCCGTTCGCGGCGTGGGGAGCCGATGCGGTGCTCGCCGGCCACGAGCACATCTACGAGCGGCTGGCGGTCGACGGGATCCCGTACTTCATCAACGGCGTCGGCGGCGCCGACCTCCACGCCGCGAGTCCGCCGATCCCGGAAAGCCGCTTCGTCTACGACGACGACTTCGGAACGATGCTCGTCGAGGTGTGCGAGGGACGGCTGGCTTTTACCTTCCACTCCATCAGCGAGGGAGTCGTCGACGCCTTGGCGGTGGGCGCGGCGTCGTGCGCCGTCGGCTGACGCTCACTCTCCCACGAGGACGAGCGGGCAATGGCGGTACGGATGGTCGATGACGCGCATCGACTGGCCGTACACGGCCCGGAGCGTCTCGGAATCGAGCACCTGTGAGGGGGTGCCCGTGGCCACGGACCGTCCGTTCGACAGGAGGAGGAGCCTGTCCGAGTAGTACGCCGCCGCGTTGAGATCGTGCATGACTGCCACGACGAGCCTCCCCTCGGAGGCGAGCCGCCGCGCCTCGGTCAGCATCCGCTCCTGGCCTGCCATGTCGAGGGCGCCGGTCGGCTCGTCGAGCATCACGACGGGGGCTTGCTGCGCGATGACTCTCGCCAAAGCCACCCTGGCCCTCTCACCCCGCGAGAGCGTGGCGAACACCCGATCCGCCAGATCGAGAGTGTCGGTGCGGAGCATCGCCTCACGCACGGCTGTGGCGTCGGCCTCTCCGCTGTTCTCCGGCCGGCGTCGGTGCGGGTACCTGCCCATCTCGACGACGGCCCCGGCGCGGAAGGCGATGGCGTCGGGCTCCCGGTCCGCCAGGAATGACCGCACCACCGCCAACTCGGCCACGGACAAGCTGTCGACCGGTGCGCCGGCCAGGTGCACGCTCCCGGCAGTCGCCCGCATGTCGCCGGCCAACAGGCGGAGCAGAGTCGACTTTCCAGCACCGTTCGGTCCGATGATCGCCACGACCTCGCCCGCCTCCCCGGAGAGGTCGACCCCGTCGACGAGGGTGCCGGCTCCGATCCGGTACGTGACGCCGGCTGCTTCGAGGAGCGGCTCAGACATCTCGGGTCCTCGAGATCAGCCAGAGAAAGAGCGGGCCGCCGAGCGCCGACGTCACGAGGCCGACAGGGATCTCGACGGGCTCGAGCGTCAGCCGGGCCACCAGGTCGGACAGTACGAGCAGGACGGCTCCTCCGAGGGCCGACACGCCCATGAGCCTCCGATGCGCAGGGCCTACGAGCCGGCGGATCCAGTACGGAACCAGGAGCCCGACGAAGGCCACGACGCCGACGGCCCCGACGGTGGCGCCGACGACGATTCCCACCGCGATCAGCACGATCGTGGCGACGAGGTCGGTGTCCACGCCGAGGTGACGCGCCTCGGAGTGCCCGAGCGACATGAGGTCGAGCGATCGTGAAGTGCCGAGGAGCACGAGGGCGCCTGCCCCGATCATGACGGCTGCCGTCCCGAACGATCGCCACGTCGAGCCGGACAGGCTCCCGAGGAGCCAGAACTCGATGGGCGGGACCCTGCTGCGGTCTGCGGCGAATACCAAGAAGCCAACCCAGGCGCTCAGCGCCGCCCCGAGGGCGACCCCGGAGAGGATCAGCCTCGTCCTGTCGATCGTCACCCGACTGCCGAGCCGGCGCACGACGAAGCCGGTCACCACACCTGAGACGATCCCCCCGGCGATGGCGCCCTGGACCCCCCCTGCCGCCGACCCGATCACTGCCCCGATCCCTGCCCCCGGCCCTATGCCGAGCAGCTGGGGGTCTGCCATCTCGTTGCGCAACATGCCTTGGAGGACGGCGCCGGTCGCCGCCAGCCCTGCTCCGACCGTGCATGCGGTCAGCAGCCTCGGCATCCTGATCCCCCACACGACGGCTTCCGCCTGGCGGCCCGGCTCACCGAGTGCGCCGAGACCGGCCTTGCGCGCAACCACGGCGAGCGCCTCCAGCGGTGGCACGGCAACTGCGCCCGTCGTCAACGTCGCGATCGCGGCCGCGCCGAACAGGGCGGCGAGCACACCCGTCACCCACCCTCGCCTGCCCTGCTGCACGTCAGCCCGTGAGGCTGTAGAGGTCGCCGATGAACTCTGCGAGCGCCTGACCGACGCGTGGGCCGAGGTTGAAGAAATACGCCTCGTCGTAGACGAGGAACTCCTCGTTGGCGGCGGCCGGCGTGTCCGAGACACCTGGTATCGCCAGCAGAGCGTCGAGCCCACCGAGAGCCTGGAGTCCCAGCTCGGGCAGGACGATCACGTCGGGGGCTGCCGCGATCAAGGCTTCCGGCGTCAGCGGCGCCAACCCGCCCACTCCGGATCCGGCCCCCGCGTCGACCGCGCCCGCCCCCTCGATCATGGCTTGGGTCTGTGTGCCGGCACCGAACAGGAAGATCGTCTCCGGGCCCCTCACGTACACGTATGCAACGGAGGGCGACTCCGCCTCCTCCGGGATGAGCGCCCGAGCCGCCTCGACCTCGGCCGCCACGCGGCCGGCGAGCTCCGCCCCTTCATCCGGCACACCGAGGATCTCGGCGATCTGGCCGATCTTGGTGGCGGCACCGTCGAGCGTCACCTGGGTCTCGATGATGACGACGGGCACCCCGGCGTCGCGCAGCTGGTCGATCACCTCCTGCGGGGCGACCTGCTGGTCGCCGATCACGAGAGTCGGGTCGAATCGGAGCACCGCCTCAGGGGCGAGTTGCATGCTCAGTCCAACGGTGTCCCCCCGATCGATCAGCGCGGCTGCCTCTTCGGGATAGGTCGTCGTCACGTCGACGGCGACCACGCTCTCACCCAAGCCGAGCTCGTAGATCACCTCGGTGATGTCGCCGTTGAGCGAGACGATGCGTGAAGTGTCGTCGACGGCGGTCTCGACACCGTCGATGCCTGTGAACGTGCGGGCCGCCACCGTTGTCTCGACGACCGTCGTGGACGGCGCCCCTGTCGCTGTGGCGACAGGCGTCGTCGTGGCGACAGACGTCGTCGTGCCTTCCGTCGTTGTCGAAGCCGTGTCGCCGCCACACGCCGCGGCGACAACGACGAGCGCCGCAAGTGCGGGCAGGAGTCTCGCTCTTCTCATGTGATCATCTCCGGTGTCATCCCCGTCGTCTCTCTCTGTGCTCGATGGACCGATTCGCCCCGGTCGCCGACGATCAGCCTGTAGCCGGCCCAGATCAACGAGAGCCCGACGAGCTCCGTCACGTAGAGCACCCGCACCATGCCGAACCGCGCGAATCCGCCGCCGATCCCCGGCAAGATCGCGCCCGTCGCGATGACGGCGTTCCCCCAGACGCGCCACCGCGCCCCGGGCTGGCTGCGGTATCTCCAAGCGGACCAGATCGCTCCTCCCACGAGGAACGTCACCGCATACAGGTTGATCACCGGCGAGAGGAGCCGCACCCACTGCCACCCGAGGACGTCGCCGCTCAGGTGATGCTCCTCGACCGCTTCCCGCACGATCGGAGAGGCGACGACGAGGGAGGTCGCCATGGCAACGTAGGTGAAGAGCCAGACGGCGAGGCGGTCGGCCTTGCGACGCGGCAGCAGGAGGTAGACGGTGCCTTGGGCGAGAGGCGCCCCACCGAGCAGTGCGCCTGAGACGTACCAGGCGCGAAAGACGATCTCGTTCCATCCGAAGAGCGTCGTGAGCGCCTCGGTGGAGGTACCGACCCCGTAGAGGGCGACGCCGATCATCCACCACAACAGGTATCGGGCGTCCGGCTTGCTCCGCCAGTGGCGCCACAGCACCACCGTGAAGCTCGCGGCGACCACCGTCGAGGCGAGCGGCAAGTAGTCGATGGGGTTGGTGCTCACGGACCTCTCGCATTCGGGCCGGAGTGGAACCCAATCCGATCCGACAGCCGACAGCAAGTCGGGAGTGCGAGTCGGCCTACGCTGATCGGATGGCGTGGTACGACGTTCTCATCGTCGGAGGCGGCTTCGGAGGCGCCTTCTGCGCCCGCGAGCTCGAGCGGCGATTGGGAGGTCGCAGCGAGCGCGTCCTGCTCGTGGCGCCGGACAACTTCATGCTGTTCTCGCCGTTGCTGCCCGAGGCGGCCTCCGGGACGTTGGAGCCACGCCATGCGGTCATCCCGCTGCGAGAGCTCCTCTCGGAGACGGAGCTCCTCATCGGCACGGTCTCCGGCCTCGACGTCGCTGCGAGGCGCGCAACCGTCGAGGACATCAATGGCGGCATCCACGAGATCGAGTTTCGAGTGGCGGTCCTCTCGCCCGGATCGATCCCCACCGTCCTGCCGATCCCCGGCCTCCGCCAACACGCCGTCGGCTTCAAGACCCTTGCCGACGCCATCTGGCTCCGCAACAGGGTGCTGTACCAGCTCGATGCCGCTGAAGCAGCAAGGACGGTGGAGGAACGCCGCAAGCTGCTGACGTTCACCTTCATAGGTGGCGGATACGCCGGCGTCGAAGCGATCGCCGAACTGGAGTCGCTCGCCCGCGACGCCCTGAAGCGTTATCCGGGCCTCACCCGAACCGACATGCGGTGGGTGCTCGTCGAGGCACAGGGCTCGCTCCTCCCCGGGCTCCACGAGCGGCTCGCCCGGTTCACCGAACGGGTGCTTCGCAGGAGGGGCATCGAGGTGTACCTCGACACTCGACTCGAGTCGTGCGAGGGAAAGCTCGTGGTGCTGAGCGGCGACCGCACGACGCCGTTCCCCTCCGAGACGATCGTCTGGACTGCCGGGCAGCGTCCGAATCCCGTCGCCGGGACGTGGGACTTGGAGACGGATGAGCGGGGCTTCGTTCCCGTCGACGACCACATGCGGGTGGGCAACCGTCCCGACCTGTTCGCAGTCGGCGACCTCGCCGCCGTGCCCGACCCCGACGGGGGGATCAGCCCGAACACGGCACAGCATGCGCTTCGGGAGGCGAAGGTGGCGGCCGCCAACGCCGCAGCCTTCTTCGGAGCGGGCGACGCCGTCCCGTTCACCTATCGCAATCGTGGGCTCGCCGTCACCCTCGGCAAGTGGCAGGGGGCGGCGCAGGTGAAGCGCTGGACGTTCACCGGTCCGCTTGCGTGGTGGATGGGCCGCTCATACCACCTGCTGATGATGCCCGGCCTCGCCAGGAAGAGCAGGATCGTCGGCGACTGGACGTTCGCGTTGCTGTTCCCGCGCGACGTGTCCCAGCTCGGTCGGCTCGGCGAGCCGTCGCCGCTCGCCTGACGGGTACCCTCCGGCGCCATGTCGTTCGTCACCCACCTCGCGTCCGCCATCGACGGGACCGCCCTCGATCCGAATCGACTCCAAACGGTGCACGACGGCCGGCCCTTGTGGGTGAGGTACGACCTCGATGCCGTCGGTGCCGCGGTATCACGCGACGACATCGCCTCCCGGGCGCCGACGATGTGGCGCTATCGAGAGTTGCTGCCCGTCGACCGTGACGAGAACGTGGTCTCCCTCGGCGAGGGAATGACGCCGCTGCTTCGGTGCGAACGACTCGGGGCGTCGCTCGGGCTCGACGACCTGTGGATGAAGGACGATTCCCAGCTCCCGACAGGCTCGTTCAAGAGCCGCGGCCTCGCCATGGCCGTCAGCCGGGCGAAGGAGCTCGGCGCGACCAGGCTGGCGATCCCCACAGCCGGTAACGCAGGCGGGGCCCTCGCCGCATATTCGGCCCGAGCCGGCATCGAGGCGTGGGTCTTCATGCCGGCCGACACGCCGGAGGTCAACAAGGCGGAGGCCGTCAACCACGGCGCCCGAGCGTTCCTCGTCGACGGGCTGATCACCGACTGCGGCGCCATCGTGCGGGAAGGGACGGATCACATGGGCTGGTTCGACGTCTCGACCCTCAAGGAGCCATATCGGATCGAGGGCAAGAAGACGATGGGTCTCGAGCTCGCCGAGCAGCTCGATTGGATCCTTCCGGACGTCATCCTCTACCCGACGGGCGGCGGCACCGGCCTCATAGGGATGTGGAAGGCGTTCGACGAGCTTGCCTCGCTCGGGTGGCTCGACTCCCCCGATCGACCGCGGATGATCTCGTGCCAGGCGGCAGGATGCGCCCCGATAGCCACGGCGTGGGCGGCCGGAGAGCGGTTCGCCACGCCCTTCCCCGATCCCCGAACCGCGGCGAGCGGCCTGCGGGTCCCGACTGCGATCGGCGATTTCATGATCCTCGACGCGGTGCGAGAGTCGCATGGCGCCGCCCTCGCCGCCACCGAGGAGCGCCTCCTCGCGTGGGCGAGGCGGGCCGCCGAGCTCGAGGGAATCTCCGTGTGCCCCGAGGCGGGCGCGTGCCTCGCCGTCCTCGAGGACCTGGTGGCCGGGGGCGACATCGAGCGGTCCGAGAAGGTCGTCGTCTACAACACGGGGGCTGCTCAGAAGTACATCGAGTTGATCAGGGCCGACGTGCCTCTCGTGACCCCGCCGGTCGACTGGGAAGCCCTCACCGCCTGACGCGGCGTCGCAGAGGCGCCGCGGCGTCGCACGGCCGCCGACCGTTCCGCGAAGATGCACCGGATGGACGTCGCAGCCGGAGTCGTGCCGCAGGTCGCCGCCACTTGGTTGGTCGCCCCGTGACGGGGCCGCCGCGACGTCGCCCCCCTCTGAAAGCCCCGTGGCCGTTGCTCGCCCTGGCGATCATCGGCACCGCCCTCTTCGTCCTTCCCCTCGTCGGGCTGCTGGCGAGAACCCCGTGGAGCGGGCTCGGCTCCATACTCTCCCAACAGGTGGTGCTCGATGCGCTGCGACTCTCGATGATCACCTCGACGGCCGCCGCCGTGCTCGCCGTCCTGCTCGGTGTTCCCATCGCCTGGGTCTTGGCGCGTCTCGAGTTTCGGGGCAGATCGTTGCTCCGCGGGCTCGTCGTGCTCCCGATGGTGCTCCCTCCCGTCGTCGGCGGCGCCGCCCTACTGTTCGCCTTCGGGCGTCGCGGCTTCTTCGGGGAGGCCCTCTTCGAGGCGACGGGCATCCTCCTCCCATTCTCGATCGGAGGGGCCGTACTCGCGGCGACCTTCGTGGCGACCCCTTTCCTGGTCCTCACCGTCGAAGGAGCGCTGCGGTCCCTCGATCCGCGTTTCGAGGCGGCCGCCGCGACCCTCGGCGCCTCGAGGTGGACCGTGTTCCGCCGCGTGACCCTCCCGTTGCTCGGCCCGTCGCTGGCGGTCGGGGTCGTCATCGCATGGGCGAGGGCCCTCGGAGAGTTCGGAGCGACGATCACCTTCGCAGGCAACCTCCAGGGCAGGACCCAGACTATGCCGCTGGCGGTCTTCGTGGCCCTCGAGAGTGAGCGAGACACCGCCATCGCCCTCAGCCTGGTGCTCGTCGCCGTCTCGCTGGCGATCCTGCTGGTCCTGCGCGACCGCTGGTGGCCGGCACGGTGAGCGGGCTCGATGCGCGGCTCAAGCTCTCGAGGGGGGCGTTCGATCTCGACGTCTCTCTCGTGGTGGCCGCCGGCGAGACGCTCGCTCTGCTCGGGCCGAACGGGTCCGGGAAGACGAGCACCGTGCTGGCGCTCGCAGGCTTGGCTGCGATCGACGAGGGACACATCGAGCTCGAAGGGAACATCCTCGACGACCCCGGTCTCGGGGTGTTCGTGCCGCCGGACCGTCGCCGCATCGGTGTCGTCTTCCAGGACTACGCCCTGTTCCCACACCTGACCGTTGCCGCAAACGTGGGATTCGCCATCACCAGCGGGAACCGCCGGGCACCGGACGCGGCGGAGCGAACGGCGGCGTGGCTGCAGCGGCTCAGGCTCGAGGATCTCGCCGACCGCAAGCCCGGCCGGCTGTCCGGCGGTGAGTCGCAGCGCGTCGCACTCGCCAGGGCGCTGGCGAGCGAACCCTCGCTCCTCCTCCTCGACGAGCCATTGGCGGCGCTCGACGTCGCCATCAAGGCCGCACTGCGGCGAGAGCTCGCCGACCATCTCGCCGGGTTCGCAGGCCCCCGGATCTTGATCACCCACGATCCGACGGATGCCTTCCTGCTCGCAGACACGATCGCCATCATCGAAGCAGGAGGCGTCGTCCAGGTGGGACGGGCCGACGACCTGCGCCGTCATCCACGCTCGGCGTACGCCGCCGACTTGGCCGGGGTGAACCTGCTGGCAGGGACCGCCACACGCGGCGACGTGGTGATGGAGTCCGGACCGCCGATGCAGATCGCCGAGACGGGCGTGGGCGGGCGCGTTCTGCTGACGATCCACCCGAGGGCCATCTCGTTGCACGTCGAGCCCCCTTCCGGAAGTCCCAGGAACGCATGGCAGACGTCGATCGTGTGGATCGAGCCGATCGGAGACCGGGTCCGGGTCCAGCTCGGCACGCCTCACCCTCTCACTGCCGAGATCACTGAGGGCTCGATGACCCGCATGGGCCTCACGGTCGGGTCTGCGGTGTGGGTCGCCATCAAGGCGACCGAGATCGGAGTGCAGCCGGCCTGAGTTGTGGCCGATCAGCCGTTGGCGACCCTCACGGTGAGGCGCGCCCTGGCGGCAAGGTCGAGCCAGCACCCAGCCGAGCCGGCGTGAAGACCGGCGAGGCCCTCCCAACGTCGGGCGGCGTCCTCGTAGAGGCGAGCGACGAGCGGACCATCCCCTGCCAGGGCGGCATGAGGATCGGCCGAGCCGCCGGCGAGCTCGGCCGCTTCGCTCGCCGGGATCACCAGCCCTCCCCACAGCGAGCGGAGCCGGCTCACCAGATCACCGGGTTGCCCAGTGGGCCCATAGCCGTCGTCGCCGGCGACCCCCCAAGCTCCGAGGGCCGGGGCGACACGCAGCCGATCTCCGATGGCGAGCAGGGCGGCTTTGTCCGCATCGATCCGGGGGTCGGCCGACGACCGGGCGGCGGCATCGAGCCACGGCACGGCCCATGGGACGATCCTGTCCGCCGCGAGGAAGCGGCGGTCCGAGTAAGCCTTGGTCGCCGTCGGCCCGTCCCCCTCCGCCCAGGCGACCGCCTCGGCCGCGGCGAGGCCCGCCGCGAATCGACACAGGTCGGCGAGCCCCGCGTCGGCGATCAGGTACGACCACTGGCGGGCGCGTCTCGACAGATCGGCCAGCGGATCGACCTCGGGGATCACCTCCTGCTCGGTCGGGTCGGCTGCCTGACCACCGAGGGGGCCGGCTACCCGGTTGCGGGCGATCGCCATCCAGCGGTCGGCCTCGAGCCGCGCCGCCTCCTCAGACTCGGTAGGCATCGGGCGTCGGCCTCACGGGTCTCGCCAGCCACTCGGGTCTGCGCATACCTCCCGGCCCCGGACCAGGTCTGGTCATGGCGAGCCACTCCCGGTAGACGTCACGCGACCTGGCGGTGTCCACGAAGATGTCGCCGTAGCGGTCCTCGGGAGCGGCGGGGCCGAGGCGGACTCGTTGATGCCAGGCGTGCATGCCGGAGACCGGGTCTGGATGGACCGGGAAAGCGAGGTTCTGGTGGACCCCGGCGTCGCGCCACCACACCCGCTCCGTGTCCGGGTCGTCCGACTTCCACGGCTCGATCCCCGACTTCTGCCTGAGCATCCATCCGTCCTCCTTGCGCTCGATGTCGACGAGCGCCGTCGACCACCGTTCCCCGCCGCGCTCCTCGTCGAGGCGCCAGCGTCCCATGTGGTGCGATGCGGCGACCACGCCCGGTCGGATCCCCTCCGTGCGCCACACCCGCATGACGAAGTAGCCGATGTCCGTCGTGATGCGGACGAGGTCGGCCGTTTCGAGGCCGAGCTCGTCACCGTCGTATGGGTTGACCCAGAGCGGGTGGCCGTGCGAGATCTCGTACAGATACTTGGCGTTGCCCGATCGGGTGTGGATCAGCGTCGGCAGCCGGAAGATGGGCAGCAGGATCCGCTCGTTGCCCGCCAGGTCGAGGTGGCGCCGGTCGACGTGGCTTGGCAGGTAGGTGGGGATCGCCTCCTCGTCCCACCCCCAGGCGGCCATCGTTTCCGAGTACCACTCGAGCTTCCCGGATGGTGTCCCGAAGCCTTTGCGCCTCACGCCGTCCACGCTCACCCCGGACTCGTCGGGCCGTTCGTTCACCAGATACACGTCGGATGACACCTCGAAGGCGCCGTACTTGCGCATGAACCCGAGCGGCGTCAGCCCTTCGGACCCTGCGCGTTCCGGGAGCCCGGGGACGGAGTGCTCGAACATCCAGCCGTAGTACTCGTCCACGGAGACGGGTCGGCTCGGATCGCGCGGCGACTCGAACCACTTGCGGATGCCGAGGGCGCCGTCCTCGTCGATCTTCCAGGAGAGGTCGATCCAGAATTCGGTCTCCTCCCATACCTCTCCAGGGTTCGCTTCGTAGGTGCGCTCGATGCGCCTCCCTGCTCGCTCAGCGGCGACTCGCAAGACCGGCTGGCGGAACCCGATCCATTGGCCGGCGTGCGTCTCATAGCTGTGCGTGTCGTGGCGCTCGGATCCGAACCCCATCGGCAGCACGTAGTCGGCGAACCATGCCGTCTCCGACCAGGTGGGGGTGAGCGCGACGTGGAGCCCCACCTTGGTCTCGTCCGTGAGCATCTCGAGCCACGAGAACCCGTCCGGGTTCGTCCAGACCGGGTTGTACACCCTCGTGAAGTACACGTCGAGGCGGCCGCGCCCCTCGGCGAGGAAGTGCGGGAGGAGCATCGACAGCTCATGGTGGGCGAGCGGATACTCGGCAGGCCACAGCAGCTCGTTCCACCTGGAGTGCGGCGGGGGCATGTTCCAATGGGCCGGGCTCAGCTTGTCCCACGTATTTGGCGAGACTCCCCCCGGCGTGCCGACCGACCCCGTGAGCACGTGGAGGAAGAACAAGCAGCGAGCCACCTGCCAGCCCCCGAGGTTGCCGGACCCGGCGGCTCTCCAGGTGTGCGAAGAGAACCGTGGGCCGGCGTCGGCGATACCGCGGGCGATCGCCTCGATCCGGGAGGCAGGCACGCCCGCCTCTTCGGCTGCGAACTCGAGGGTGTAGGCGGCGTATGTCTCCGCCAGCAGCCCGACGAACGCCTCGTAGGTGCGCGGTCCCTCCGGGGCGAGGCTCTCGAGGGCTCCCTCCCAGTCGACCCAGCGCCGCATGAACTCGTGGTCGACAGCATCCCACTCGAGTAGCCGGCCGGCGATGGCCAGCAAGATCGCCGCCTCGGTGCCCGGCCACGGCGACAGCCAGTAGTCGGACATGGCAGCGGTGTTCGACAGCCGCGGGTCGATCGTGGCGAGCTGCGCTCCCGCCTGCTTTCCCTCCATGATGCGTTGGGCGTGCGGGTTGAAGTAGTGGCCGGTCTCGAGGTGGGCGGACAGCAGGAGGATGAAGCGGGCGTTGGCGAAATCGGCGGACGGGCGATCGCTGCCCATCCACATCGCGTAGCCGACCCGGGCGCTCGAGGAGCAGATGTTCGTGTGCGAGTTGTGGCCGTCGACGCCCCAAGCCTTCAGAGTGCGCTCCATGAACCCGTCCTCGCCCGGCCGGCCGACGTGGTACATGATCTCGTCGTGCCGTCCCTCCTCGATGGCGGCCCGGATCCTCGACGCGATGTCGTCGAGCGCCTCGTCCCACGACACCCTTTCCCAGCCGCCGGCTCCCCTGGCGCCGACGCGGCGCATCGGGTGCAGGATCCGCTCGGGGTCGTACATCTGGTTGAGGGTTGCCGGGCCCTTGGCACAGTTGCGGCCCCGCGACCCCGGGTGGGCGGGATTGCCCTCGAATCGGCGAACCTCGCCCGTCTCCTTGTCGACGTAGGCCAGGAGCCCGCAGGCAGACTCGCAGTTGAAACAGGTCGTCGGCACGAGCCGGAATCGGTTCTTCTTGCGTTCCGGCCAGGCTTGCGCGTCGTACTCCTCCCAGTCGTCCCACAGCTCGGGCGGCGGATAGCTGGTGAGCCCCGTTCCCGGGACGAGGCGCGGGATGTCGTCTCGGGTGCTCACGACAGCGGAACGCTCTGGCCGGCCCTCACGAAGGCGTCGTCGGCGCACCACACGCCGGCGGCGGCTGCGGCGCCACCGATCGCACCGTAGACGGCTGACCCCCCTGCGAGCGTGACGATCCCGAGCACGATCGGGACGGCGGCGCCGAGCACCATCCAGCCGAGCCACCACTCCAAGGCGTACCTCCCCTCCATGAGATGATGCGCCGCCTCGGCGGCGTTCCTCGTCGGATGCCGGGCCGCCAGGTCCGTGAGGGCAACCACGCCAACGGCCCCGCAACCGGCGACGAGGCACAGGGCGAACGGGCCCTCGAAGCCCTCGGCGTCGAATCCGAGCGTCGCCACGAGCCCGGCACCGCCTCCGACGGCCACTGCGGCCGCCACCATGTGCCACAGCAGCCTCGGACTCTGCCACAGGTCGCGCCCCTCGGCCTGCCCGAAGAGGAAGGCGGTGTACCCGGCGACCGCCAGGCCGATCACCGCTGCCAACCAGGCGACGACGGCCACGCCGACCTCGGATCCGACGACACCGAGAACCAGCCACACGACGAGGAGCAGCCCGTATCCGGCGAGGATCCACGCTCCCTTCACGAGCCACGATCCCCATCGCCCCTTGGTGAGGAGGTATACGAACCGCTCCGGCCGTTTCAAATCGGCGACGAGGAGGGCCCCCGTGGCAGCGAGGAAGACCGCCGCGACGGCCGGGATGCCGTGGCGCGCCAGTGAGGAAGACGTGCCTGCCCCGCCCAGCAGGGCGACGGCAGTTGCGATGGCGAGGCCGGCGGCGATGCCCTTGGTGAGGAAGTACGAAGAGACCCGCCAGCCCCAGGGCATCGGGTGATCGGTCGTGTACACGACCCGGGCGAGACCGCCGTGCTCGTAGACGACTCCCGGCCCGGCTGCGGCGGCGTCCGGGGACAGATCGACGCCGAGGTAGGACGGCTCCGGATCGCGCCACAGTCCTCCGTCCCCCGGATCGACGGCGCCGAGCGGATCGAGGTTGGATGCCTCGGCGCCCAGGTACCACAGGTTGGGACGCGTCCCCTGCTCGACGGAGCGCTGGGAGGTCTGCCGGGTCGCCACGATGCCGGCGATGCGGCTCGCAGGGTCGTCGAGGTCGCCTGCGATGATCGCCTGCTCAGGGCATACGACGACGCATGCGGGCTCGAGCCCGACCTCGACTCGATGCACGCAGTAGTTGCACTTCTGAGCCGTTTGGTCTCCGGGGTCGATGTAGAGGGCGTCGTACGGACAGGCTTGCAGGCAACTCTTGCACCCGATGCACCTTGAGGTGTCGAAGTCGACGATCCCGTCGGGTCGCCGGAACAGGGCCGTCGTCGGACATATGTCGACACACGGCGCGTCCGTGCAGTGGTTGCACCGCATGACCGAGAAGAAGCGCTTCGTGTCGGGCCAGGTGCCCTTCTCGACGTACTTCACCCAGGTCCGGTTCACCCCGAGGGCCACGCCGTGCTCCGTCTTGCAGGCGACCGTGCATGCGTGGCACCCGATGCACGTCGTCTGGTCGATGACAAACCCGTACCGGGTCAAGCGTGGTCTCCTCCCGATCGTGGCGAACCTAGTCGGGTCGCACCGCGGCGAGGAGGTTCCCGTCCTCGACGATCTCGCGAAAGGCGCCCCTCAGGTCGTCGGTGGTTCCGGGCCGCCACACCGCGCAGATCTCCCTCTCGCCGATGGCGTCGCTGCGGCGCTCGAGCGGGGTCGGCCCGGACTCGGCGATCGACTCGGGGAGGACCGACCACCCCATGCCGAGATGGACGAACTGCCTGAGCACGAGTGGATTCGAGCTCTCACCGACGACCGTGGGCACGATCCCCGCCGCGGCGAGGGCGGCGTCGACGGCCCCCCTCGTATGGGAGCCCTCCGGGTAGAGCACCCACTCGAGACCATCCAAAGAACCGGGGAGCGGCGGCCCGTAGACGTACAAGTCCTCGACGGCGACGACCTCGTGCTCCCCTGCCTTCACCGGCGCCACCACGTACACGAGGTCGTGATCGAACCCGAGGAGCTGGCGCGTCAGGCTCTCCGAGTCGTCGACGGAGATGCGCAGATCGACGGACGCCCTGCTGTCGCGAAATCGGGCGATCCCGGACTCGAGCAGGTAGAGAAACGCCGCGTCGATCATGCCCACCCGCAACGTCCCACCCAGACCCTCGCGACGCGCCCGCACGCCTGCCGCCAGCGCCCGGGTCTGGCCGAGGACGGAGGCGGCGTATCGGGCGACCTCGTGTCCCACCTCGGTGAGGCGTCTCCGCCTGCCGTCCGCCTCGAACAGCGGTGCCCCGACGATGTCCTCCAGCCGCGCCAGTCCCTGCGAGAGGGCGGGTTGCGATACACCCAGCAGGTCGGCGGCCTCGCCGAACGTTCCCGCACCGGCGACGGCATCGATGTACGTGAGCTGGCGAAGGTGGACGGCCTCGAGATCAAACATCCAGATATCCTATCAAATCATTTCATTCATTTGATTTGATCGATTGAAGGTCAAAGGGATACCGTTGACGCATCGCCCCCTCGGAGGAGGTCCGAACAACATGCCAGCCGAACTCGGCATCCTCACACCAGGCCTCGGCGCCGTGAGCACGACCCTGATCGCAGGTGTCGAGCTGGCCAAGCAAGGCGCCCCCGCCGTCGGATCGCTCTCTCAGCTCGGCCAGATCGACGGGAGACCGGTCAAGGACTTGGTACCCGTGCCGGCGCTCGCCGACGTCGCATTCGGCGCTTGGGACCCGTATCGAGACAACGGCTACGAAGCGGCGACGAAGGCTGAGGTCTTGAGCCCGGCCCACCTCGAAGCGGCTCGCGCCGCTCTCGAGTCGGTCGTGCCGATGACGGCGGTGTTCGACAGGGAGTGGGTGCGCAACCTCGAAGGCACCAACAACGCCAAGAGCGAGGCCACGAAGATGGAGCTCGCCGATGCGATCGCTGACGACATCGCCGCCTTCCAGGCGAAGCGCAAGGTGATGGTCTGGTGCGGAAGCACCGAGGTCTACCGCCCGGCCGGAGAGGTCCACGCCTCGCTCGCCGACTTCGAGCGGGGTCTCAAGGAGTCGCATCCCGACATCGCCCCCAGCCAGATCTATGCGTATGCCGCCCTGCGCAGCGGGGTGCCCTACGTGAACGGCGCACCGAATGTCACGGTCGACACCCCGGCGCTCCTCGAGCTCGCCCACCAGACCGGGACGCCTGTCGCCGGCAAGGACTACAAGACCGGCCAGACGCTCATGAAGACGATCATCGCCCCCGGCATCCGCGATCGGGTGCTCGGGCTGCGCGGCTGGTTCTCGAGCAACATCCTCGGCAACCGCGATGGCCTGGTGCTCGACGATCCGGAGAGCTTCCGCTCGAAGGAGGTGTCGAAGCTCGGCGTGCTCGATCAACTCCTCAAGCCAGACAGCCAGCCCGAGCTCTACGGCGACATCACGCACCAAGTGCGCATCAACTACTACCCGCCGGCGGGAGACGCCAAGGAGGGTTGGGACAACATCGACCTGTTCGGCTGGCTCGGTTACCCGATGCAGATCAAGGTCGACTTCTTGTGCCGCGACTCGATCCTGGCTGCGCCGCTCGCCCTCGATCTGGCGCTGTTCATGGATCTGGCTGCCAGAGCAGGCAAGAGCGGGGCACAGGAGTGGCTGAGCTTCTACTTCAAGAGCCCGCAAACCGAAGGCTCCGAGCCGATTCACGATCTCTTCGAGCAACGCCGCATGCTGGACGCCGCCTTGCTGGAGATCGCCGCAACTCTTTGACTCCGGAGGCGCGCAGCGGACGGGCTTCGCCCTCTGCTCGACCGTCTCCAGGAAGAGTGCAGCCGGACTGCGGACGCCCGGTGCGACCGTACTCCTCGGTGGCGTAACCTCGAGCCGGTGGATGCAGAACCGACCGGACTGGTGACAACCATCATGCACGACACGACGGACCTCGATGAGGCCGTCGGGTTCTGGACGCGCATCCTCGGCATGGATGTCGTGCACCGCGATGCGACGTACGCCTATCTGTCACGCTTCGACGAGGCCGGTCCTCGCCTGGCGTTCCAGCTGGTCCCCGAGTCGAAGGTCGGCAAGAACCGGCTCCACCTCGATGTCAAGGTCCCCGACCGCAAGGGCTTCGAGGGACTCGTCGTCGACCTCGGGGGGTCGGTCGTCCACGAGCAGGATGTTCCCGGCTATCCGACGTGGACGGTGATGCGCGACCCCCAGGGCAACGAGTTCTGCATCTACGAGGCCACGGAGATGCCATAGGCGGGTCGCCGCGCACCCGTCGTCATGTCAGTGCCGTGATCGCAACCCGCGAGCCGAGCCCTTCGTCTCCGACGACGATCCGGTAGCGCTCGCCGGCGTACGTGCCGGTGAACTCCCACCCTTCCTCGACGCGCTGCGGGACGTCGAACAGCGCGGTGTACGCGTCGACGAGGTCGTCGAGCTCTCCCAGCGAGCGCACCACCAGGCCGTTCGGCGTCGCCTGGTCGAACGTCGCCAGGTCGGGGAGGAGGACGCCCGGAAAGCGCGCCGCCTCTGGAACGTCGCCGATGTCCCGGCTGTCCGGATCGCAGTAGGCCGCCAGGAGCTCGTCGATCGGCACCACGGCGGGCCCGGTGAGGGCGACCCACCTGGGATCGTCGAGGTCGACGTCGTCGACGACGTAGTCGGCTTCAGTGATGAGGTCGAGGCCGGCGATCCTCGCCTGCGCCCACAGATCCATGGCGTCGACGAGCGGATCGGGCGCCAGCGAGCGGGCCTCCTCGACGAGGTCTCGGCTCGCCGCGACGACCGCCGAGACCCTGTCCTGGTTTCCTCCCGTGTCGAGGAGCAGCAACTTCTCGACCGTGGGGCACAGCCTGCGGCGCGACGCGTCGGCGACGCCTGCGACCGGAGCGACCGTGGTGCTCGCCGACGTGACGGTTCCGTCGACAGGGCCATAGGTGGGCAGCGTCTCACGCGGCTGGCCGGCGCACCCCGTGGCGGCCACGAGGAGCAGAAAGGCGGGGAACGCGGCTCGTCGCATCCACACGGTTGCACCAAGATAGCGAGCACTCCAGCCGAGGCTCTCTACGCTCGGCGCGATGCGCCTGGTCACCCCCAGCGTGATCGTCCTCGTCGGCCCGTCGGGTGCAGGCAAGTCGACATGGGCGCGTGCTCACTTCGAGCCGAACGAAGTCGTCTCGTCGGACGACCTGCGCGCCACGGTCGGGATCGACCGCGACGACCAGAGGGCCGGAACGGACGCCTTCTTCCTCCTCGACGAGATCGTCCGCCGACGGGTCGCCCGCAAGCTCACCACCGTGATCGACTCGACGGGCCTCGACGCCGACCGCCGCGCCGAGGTGATCGGGCTGGGGCGAGCCGGCGGGCTGCCCGTGTTCGCCGTCGGGTTCGACACCCCGCCGGACACCTGTCGTGCCCGCAACGCCGAACGACCCCGGCCGATACCGAAAGCCGTGCTGTCGCGCCAGCTGAGCGCTTGGAAGCGCACCCGCCCATTGCTCGACGACGAGGGGTTCGACGCAGTCGAGATCGTCACGGACACATCCGTCGCCACCGCCCACGTCGTGCCGCCTTCGATGGCCGAGGCGCCCCTGGCGGCAAGGGCCCAGCGGGAGGAGCCGGTCGCCATGCGATTCGGGCTCCAGCTGTCGTCATTCCCTTCGGACGCCCCGTTGCGCCGGCACGTCGCCTCCGTGGCCGAGGCAGCCGAATCAGCGGGATTCGACAGCATCTGGGTGATGGACCACTTCCGGCAGATCCCGCAGATCGGGCGGGAGTGGGAGCCGATGCCCGAGAGCTACACGACGTTGGCGTTCATGGCGGCGGTCACGAAGCGCGTCAAGCTCGGAACGCTCGTGACGGGCGTCGGATACCGCAACATCGCCCATCTCGGCAAGATCGTGGCGACGCTCGACGTGCTCAGCGCAGGCCGCGCCATCTGCGGCCTCGGCATCGGCTGGTTCGAGCGGGAAGCCAAGGCCTACGGGCTCGACTTCCCCCGAACGCCGAGGAGGTACGACCTGCTGGAGGACGCTCTGCGCCTCTTGCCCTTGCTGTGGGGCCCGGGCTCGCCGTTCTTCGAGGGCAAGGTGGTCAGCGTGCCGGAAGCCATGTGCTATCCACGTCCGATCCAGGACCGGATACCCATCCTGGTGGGCGGGGCCGGCGAGAGGCGCACCTTGCCGCTCGTGGCGCGCCACGCCCAGCTGTGCAACTTCTTCGGCGACGCCGACTCGGTCAGGCGCAAGAGCGAGGTCCTCGCCGGGCTCTGCGAGGAGATCGACCGCGATCCGGCCGAGATCACGGTTTCGCACCTCGGACCGGTTCTCGTCGGCGCCGATCAGCGGCAAGTCGCCGACGAGACGAAGCGCCTGCGGCCACGGGCGCAGAGCCCCGCGGAGTTTGCGGCCTCGGTCAACGCCGGATCGGTCGAAGACCACATCGGCCGGTTCCGCGGGCTCGCCGACGCCGGCGTGGGGCTCGCCATCGTCGCTCCTGCCGGAGGAGCGACCGTCGAGTCGGTGGAGGCGATGGCGCCGGTCATCGCTGCGTTCGGCTGAGTGGCGCGTCGGCACAACACGAAGGGCCGGCAGAACCGGCCCCCGTGTCCCACCGTTCCTGGCGGGATCTACAGCGTCTCACCATACTTCAGGCGGTGCTGCTCTGCCGCTCCCCCGATCCAGTCGTCGCGCTCGATGCGGTCGGGGAACGACTCCAGAGCGGCGGCAACCACCGCGATCTCGGCGGCATCGAGGCCGGCGATCTGCCGATAGCTGGTGATCCCCATGCCCTTGAGGCGGACCTCGATCTTGGGACCGATGCCTCGGATGAGCTTGAGGTCGTCTTCGGCATCCGGCCCCAGGCCCCTCGTGCGCTCGGCGATCGCCGCCATGGCGGCGACGGCGTCCTCTCTGCTCGGCTCGTCGGGAAAGAGTGAGGCGAGGCCGCTCGGAGCCCGATCGGGATCGTCATCCTCCCCCTCGGACGGCCCTCCCGTCGCCTCGCCCAGCACGCCCGCCCGCTCGCCACGTGCTCCAGACGCAGGCTCCGGCGCCGGGCCGTCGGCGATCCTCGATGAGAGACCTCCCGGCTGGTCGCGGGACGCCGCCTGAGACGACTCGAGCTCGGCGACACGGCCGCGCAGCCGTGTCACGGTGGCCACGTTCTCGGCGTCGCCGGAGTCCGCCCGCTCCCTCGCCGCCTTGAGCTCTGAGAGGAGTGCGGTCACTTCCGCGTCGCGGTCGGCAAGGGCGGTCTGGAAGCGCGCCGTGTTGGCCCTCTCTCCGGCGAGCCTCGTCTCGAACTCGCGCCGCAGCGTGTCGCGAAGGAACCAACGGCGCATCATCCAGCCGATCAGAAAGCCGATGAGGAGGGAAGCGAGGCACCACCAGATGATCTCGCCGATCGCATACGCCGTGCCTCGGAACACCTAACCGTCTCCTTCGTTCACCACGAACTCGATTCGCCGATTCTGGGCTCGTCCCTCTTCGGTCCCATTGTCGGCGATCGGATCCGTCTCTCCGAGCCCGATGGCGCTGAGCCTGCTCGCCTCCACCCCGCCCGCCACGAAGTAGTCGACGACGACCTGGGCGCGCGCCTCGCTCAGCGCCAGGTTGGCGGCATCGTCACCGACGTCATCCGTGTGGCCTGCGACGAGCAGCGTCGTCGAGGGGTTGGCGAGGAGGATGGCGATGGCCTGATCGAGAAGCGTGGTCGCCTCGGGCGCCAGGTCGGCGCTGCCAACCTGGAACGTCGTCGAGCCGCGCAGGAGCTCGGTGAGCTCCGCAGCCACCGACTCCGAGTCGATCTCCAGCTTGGTGACGACGTTGAGCGACGTCGTCTCGCCGATGGCGCCGAAGGCTGTCGACGCCGACCCGAGCGTCCCATCGTCGGGCCCGCGACCCTCCAGGGTCAGCACGTTGTTGGCGACATCGACGCTCCACGGATCGAGCCCGACCGTCGCCGGGAAGATCCCGGGCAGCGCCTCCAGCCAATCCGGTGATGCGACGTTGCCGACCGACACCGTGCTGACGACGCTGTCCTCCCCGTAGATCTCGACGGCTCGCCCGACGATGCGATCGACAGCCTCCTGGTCCGGCAGGGCGCCCGAGAGCGTGACGACTCCGTCGTCCGACTTGACCGCCCTGAAGACGACGGAGTCGAGCGGGACGACGTCGAGCCGGTTGTCGACGGGAAGTCCGGTGAGGTCGACGACCTGGCGACCGACGGCCTCTTTGGCTTCTTCCGACGGGACCGTGCCCGCAACCGACGCCCCCGTTTCCCTGAGGGCGATGATCCCTTCGGCGAGCTCGACCTCGGTGAGCAGGGTCGGGACCGCGACCAGCCAGTCGGGTGACGTCGACTGGGCGACGACGAGGGCATTCACGACGTTGGTCACGCCGAACCGCTCGACAGCGGCGGCGACGATCTGGTCGGCTGCCGCCTGGCTCGGCACGACGCCCGCGATCTCGATCGTCCCGTCGCGCAGCGCCATCGTCACCTCGGGTGGCCTACCGTCGGCCGGTCCGGGGGCGGACGGTGTCGCGGTGGTGCGCTGGATACGGTCGTCGACCACCCTGACACCCCTGATCGCCCGAACCAGAACGGCCACCCGGTCCGCCGAGACGGCATCCGTGCTGCCGATGAGAACGGCATCCCTGCCCTCGAGGCGCACTGTGATCCCGGAGTCCGCGGCGGCGGCTGCCGCCCGGAGCTCGAGGTCGCGCTCTTCCGTGGGGACACCCCACACCACGGCCAGCAACGTGAGCGCCACGAAGAGCGCCAGCAGCCACCAGACGGCGACAGGGATCCGCTCCTTCTTCATGGGGCTCCGCGGGGGTGGCGAGTGAGGGCCAGATGATGTCACGTCGACGGCTGCTCCGCACGTTCGGCCCGGTCGGAGCGTCTGCCGGCCGATTCATGTCAGGAATATGATAACGGTCGACTCAAGTTATACTGTCGCACTACACTAAGCGTTCACGACCTCTCACACCACAAGGAGCACTCATGGGAAGAGCCGTAGGGATCGACCTCGGCACCACGAATTCGGTGGTCGCCATCCTCGAGGGTAACGAACCCCGTGTCATCGCAAACGCAGAAGGCCACCGGACGACGCCATCCGTCGTCGCCTTCGCCAAGAACGGCGAGGTCCTCGTGGGCGACCAGGCGAAGCGCCAGGCCATCACGAACCCCGACAGGACCATCCGCTCCGTCAAGCGCCACATGGGCACCGATTGGTCCGTGGAGGTCGACGGCAAGAAGTACACCGCCCAGGAGATCTCGGCGCGCATCTTGATGAAGCTGAAGCGTGACGCCGAGGCGTTCCTCGGCGAGGAGGTCACCGAGGCGGTCATCACCGTTCCGGCGTACTTCGGGGACGCCCAGCGGCAGGCGACCAAGGAAGCCGGCCAGATCGCCGGCCTCGAGGTTCTCCGCATCGTCAACGAGCCGACGGCTGCATCCCTGGCATACGGCCTCGACAAGAAGAGCGATCACCAGATCCTCGTGTACGACCTCGGCGGCGGCACATTCGACGTCTCGGTGCTCGAGATCGGCGAGGGGGTCTTCGAGGTCAAGGCGACCAGTGGCGACACCGGCCTGGGAGGCGACGACTGGGACGAGCGGGTCATCGAGTGGCTCGTCAAGGAGTTCAAGAACGCCCACGGAGTCGACCTGTCGAAGGACCCGATGGCCCTCACCCGGCTCAAGGAAGCGGCCGAGAAGGCCAAGATCGAGCTCTCCTCGGTCTCGGAGACCGAGATCAACCTGCCGTTCATCACCGCGACCAATGAGGGCCCGATCCACCTTTTGGAGACGCTCACCCGATCCGAGTTCCAGCGCATGACCGAGGACCTCGTCGCCAGGACGCGTCACCCCTTCGAGCAGGCGCTCAAGGATGCGGGCACCGGCGTCGGCGACATCGAAGACGTCATCCTCGTCGGCGGCTCGACGAGGATGCCTTCGATCCAGGACCTCGTTCGCGACCTGGCAGGCAAGCAGCCTCATCAAGGCGTCAACCCGGACGAGGTGGTGGCGCTCGGGGCCGCCATCCAGGCCGGGGTCCTCAAGGGCGACGTCTCGGGCATCCTGCTGCTCGACGTGACGCCGCTCACCCTCGGCGTCGAGACAGAGGGCGGCGTGTTCACGAAGATGATCGAGCGCAACACGACCATCCCGACGCGACGGAGCGAGAAGTTCACCACCGCGGCCGACAACCAGCCGGAGGTCGAGATCCACGTTCTCCAAGGCGAGAGGGCGATGGCCGCCGACAACAAGTCCCTCGGCCGCTTCAAGCTGCCAGGCATCCCGCCGGCGCCGCGCGGCATCCCGCAGATCGAGGTGACCTTCGACATCGACGCCAACGGGATCGTGTCCGTCTCCGCCAAGGACCTGGGCACCGGCAAGTCGCAGCAGGTGACCATCACGGGCGGCACCGCCCTTTCACAGGACGACATCGATCGCATGGTGCGTGACGCCGAGACCCACGCCAACGACGACGAGGAGCGCCGCACCCATGCGGAGGCTCGCAACCACGCCGATCACACGGCCCACCAGATCGAGAGGCAGCTCGCCGAGCACGGCGACAAGCTCGCCGAGGACGAGAAGTCGGCGATCGAGGACAAGATCACCGCGGTGCGCAAGCTCCTGACGGAGGATCCGTCGACCGCTGAGCTCCAGAAGGCGACCGAGGAGCTGCTCACCTCGAGCCAGGTTCTCGGCCAGCGGATCTACGAGGCTTCCCAGGCGGCGTCCACCGAGACCGAGAGCGGCGCACCGGGTGACGGGGAAGGCGATGTCGTCGAGGCCGAGATAGTCGAGGATGAGACGGATGAGTCCTGATCGGTTCGACCAACCTGAGATCGTCGACGACCACGAGGACGCCGGGACTTCGGCGGATGACTTCGCCGCAGTCGACGGCGAGGTCATCGAGGCGACGCACATCGACCCGGCCTCGCTCGGGCTCGATCTGTCGGCAGACCCCGAAGCGGCGCGCCAGGAGCTCTTGGGCGCCCTCATCGAGGCTCGTCTCGAGGCAGCCGAGTACCTCGAGACGCTGCAGCGGGTAGCCGCCGACTTCGACAACTACCGCAAACGCGTCGAGCGAGACCAAGCCGACGTCGTGCACAGGGCGACCCGTCACCTCGTCGAGCGGCTGCTTCCCAGCCTCGAGAGCCTCGACGCAGCCCTGTCGTACGAGACACAGACCCCGACGGAGGAGAAGATCCTCGATGGGGTGCGCGGCACGCACACCCAGCTCATGGACATGCTCGCCAAGGAGGGGCTCCAGCCGATCGAGGCGGTGGGCACGACGTTCGACCCTGCGCTGCACGAGGCGGTCTCGGGGACGGCGGGTGATGGCGACCTCACCGTCACCCAAGAGCTGCGTCGTGGGTACACGCTCGGAGGCCGGGTCATCCGGCCGTCACTCGTCGTCGTGGAGAGCTCGGGGCAATGAGGCAGGAGTGGGTCGAGACCGACTACTACGCCGTTCTCGGCGTCCCCAAGGACGCCTCCGACAAGGACGTCAAGAAGGCGTACAGGAAGCTCGCCCAGCAGTACCACCCCGACGCCAATCGCGACGATCCGTCCGCCGAGGCTCGATTCAAGGAGATCAGCGAGGCGTACGACGTCCTCGGTGACGTCGAGACCCGTAAGGAATACGACAGCGTCAGGCAGATGGGGTACTTCGTCGGCGGCCCCGGCGGCGGCCAGCAGTACGTGCGTGTCGAGGACCTCTTCGGCCAGGGAGGCTCGGGTGGTTCGCCGTTCGACTTGTTCGGTGGGCTCGGTGACTTCTTCTCGGGCAGGACGGCATCGCGGCCCCGCCCAGGTCGCGACGTCGCCGCCGAGCTCACGCTCGGATTCGACGACGCCGTCTCGGGTGCGACGAAGCAGGTTTCGATCGACGGCCAGACCTTCAAGGTGAAGATCCCGAAGGGCGTAAGAGACGGCGCCAGGATCCGGCTCAGAGGCAAGGGCGCCCCGGGCGCCCTCGGCGGGCCGAGCGGGGACCTGTACGTCACCATCCACGTCGTCCCCCATCCGATATTGGAGCGCACCGACGACGACCTGAGGGTGGAGGTGCCCATCACGTTCACCGAGGCGGCGCTCGGCGCCGACATCGACGTCCCGACGCTCGACGGCAAGGTGAGGTTGCGCATCCCGCCGGGCACCCCGAGCGGCAAGACGTTCCGCGTCCGCGGCCGAGGGATCGAGACCGCCAAGGGCACCAAGGGTGACCTTCTCGTCACGGTGTCCGTGGTCGTCCCCGAGGAGTTGACGGACGAGCAGCGGGCGCTGCTCGAGAAGCTCAGGGACAACGGCCCGAGCGAGAATCCCCGTGCCCACCTGGGAGTGTGAGAAGTGACGAGGCGTGAATCGGCCGTGTACATCATCTCGGTAGCCGCCGAATTGGCAGGCGTCCACCCACAGACCCTTCGGATCTACGAGCGCAAGGGACTGATCGAGCCGTACCGAACCCCGGGCGGGACGAGGCGCTACTCCGACGAGGATCTGGAGCGCCTCGGGCTCATCCAGGAGCTGACGTCGGCGGGGGTCAACCTCGAGGGTGTTCGCAAGGTCCTCGAGCTCCAGGAGGAGAACAGGCGGCTCCGTTCCCAAGTCGACAGGCTGCGTCGCCTGCTCGGCGAAGCCGAGACCAGGTACGCCGGATCGCCGCCGGGTGAGGGCACTCGGGTGGGCCCGGGCGGCGAGGTGGGGCGCAATCTGCCCGATCTGCGGCGACCCGACCCCCTCCGATGATTCGCCGGGCCGCGTAAGCTCGACGGCATGGAGGCGCTCCGCAACCGGTGGATCCGGTTGCCCTTCCTGTTCGGCCTCGGACTCATCGTCGCGGCTCTGGCGGGCCGCTGGGCGAGCCCGCGCTGGGTCGACTACTGCACCCGGGTGAAGGACACCGGCGTCCGGTGCGAGCCGATCGACATCTGGACGATGACCGGCTACATCACGATCGGCCTCGGCATCGTCGTCATGATCATCGGGCCCATCGTCGCCTCCCTCATCCACCTGTTCGCCCACGGATACAACTGGGAGACATCGCGGGTCGAGACGCTCGTGTCGAACCTGCCGATCGCCGCCGGAATCGCATACTTCGTGCTCGGCTTCGTGATCGCCGCAGCGGCATGACGCGGGACGGCCGACCCAGCATCGACCACGGCGCTCCGCCGTAAGATCGCGCCCGTGATCCCGCTGCGACTCGTCGAGACCGAGCGCGAAGGCTTCGAAGAGCCCGTGGTCGAGCTGTGGCGCGACGACGAGTTCGTCGGCTTCGTCTTCTGGGACGAGGGTTCCATCGTGCAGATCTTCCACGACCGGGACGACGATGTGTTCGACCTCGACCTGCACGATCTGCTGCGGGTCCTGGATCTCGCCGACCGGATGGTGGCACCCGGGTTCGGGGACTTCGCCGTCCTGCAGGATGCCATCCGCAGCGGTGAAGCGGCCTACGAGGCCTCAGACGGCGAGGCCGAGGACGAGGACTGGGAAGACGAGGACCCTGCGGTGGTCGCTCTCGCCGAGGAGTTCGACGAGCAGGCGGCGCACCGCAATGACGACTCCGAGGGCTATTTCGACACCGCGACGGCCAGAAGGCTCATCGACGCCTGCGATCGTCTCGATCTCGCCATCGTCGAGATGGACGGATTCGACCTCGAAGGAGCCGCCCTCATCCCGAGGCCCAACCTCACCCTCGAGGTCGCCGACGGCGGGGGTGCCGAGTGGAGCGATTACCGCAGGCTGAGCAACGACGCCGCTCGGGGGACCCTGGTGGGCTGGCCGGGCCGGCCGTCGCTGGTGGTCGCCTTCGTGATCAAGCGCCACGACGGAGAGCGCATCGTCATGTGACGCCAGCCGCCGGGGCGCGCATGGTCGGCCGCATCGCTCGGCGCACCCAGCGGGGCGCCGGCTCGTCGCGATGTACCAGGGGCCGCGGCGCCCGTGCCAGCTCAGGCGAGCGGCCGCAGCCGAGGAGCCGTGACAAGGCTGAGCTCTGCGCTCCATCCATCCGGCCCTGCGAGGACGGATGCACCCGACACGCCGCTGACGATGACGCGCTGGGCAGGAACCTCGCCGATCGGAAGCCCGGCTGCCGAGCCCTGCACGCCGCCCTCCTCGAGTCGATCGACGACGAAGTAGGACCACACGAGCAGCTCGGAGGTGCTCCAGGCGACGAGCTCGGACACCCAGTTGGCGAGCAGGTCGTCGAGGGTGTCCCCGGGCGCCACGATCGGCCGCGAATACGTCGGAGGGACGTTGGACAGGTCGTAGCTGAGGTCGAAGACGGCGAACCCGGCGTTCTCCAGCAGCTCGGGCGCCGTTGTCCCGAACACCCTGACGCGGAGCTCACCTCTCGCCGGCTCGAGTCGCAGGTATCGCACGTGTGCCCAGGAAGGTACTCGCCGTGCGGCTTTCCCGGGCGGCGTACGAAGGTAGGGACAACCGTGATCTTGATATTGCCATTATCAAGTTTCTTGGCATAATGGACTCACGATCCGTGTTGGAGGACCCGTGGACATCAACGCATTCACGCAGAAGTCGCAGCAGGCCGTCCTGGCGGCGCGCACGTCGGCCGCCAGCAGGCAGCACCAGGTCGTCTCGCCACTGCACCTCCTCGAATCGCTTCTCTCGCTCCCCGACAGCATCGTCTACCCGCTTCTCGCCAAGCTCTCCGTGAACCCCGCCGAGCTCAAGGCGGCGACCGAGCGCGAGCTGGCACGTATCCCGTCCGTGTACGGCGATGCGGGAGAGGTCGGATTCTCGACCGAGGCGATCGCAGTGCTCGAGGCCGCCCAAGCGGAGATGGCCGCCATGAAGGACACATACGTGTCCATCGAGCACGTCCTGCTCGCCCTGGCTGCGTCTGCGGACGTCGCCGGCGAGCTGCTCCGATCGGCCGGCGTCACGAAGGACTCCACACTGACGGCTCTCGCCGAGGTGCGCGGTGCGCAGCGGGTGACGAGTCAGACGCCGGAGGACACCCTCGCCCCGCTCGACAAGTTCGGGCGCGACCTCGTGCAGCTCGCCCAGCAGGGCAAGCTCGATCCGGTGATCGGCCGCGACGACGAGATCCGCCGAGTCATCCAGGTGTTGAGCCGCAAGACCAAGAACAACCCGGTGCTCATCGGCGAGCCGGGTGTCGGCAAGACCGCCATCGCCGAGGGCCTCGCCCAGCGCATCGCCGATGGCGACGTGCCGGAGGGCCTCAAGAACAAGCGCCTCGTCGCCCTCGACCTCGGAGCGATGGTGGCCGGAGCCAAGTACCGGGGCGAGTTCGAGGAGCGCCTCAAGGCGACCCTCGACGAGATCAAGGCGGCCGAGGGCCGGATCATCACGTTCATCGACGAGATGCACACCATCGTCGGTGCCGGCGCCGCCGAAGGCTCGATGGACGCATCGAACATGCTCAAGCCGATGCTGGCCCGAGGCGAGCTGCGCATGATCGGAGCGACGACGCTCGACGAGTACCGCAAGTACGTCGAGAAGGACGCCGCCCTCGAGCGCCGATTCGCGCCAGTGTTCGTCGATGCCCCATCCGTCGAGGACACCATCGGCATCCTGCGCGGCCTCAAGGAGCGCTACGAGGTCCACCACGGTGTCCGCATCACCGACGGCGCCCTCATCGCCGCTGCCGTGCTCTCCGACCGCTACATCACGGGCAGGCACCTCCCCGACAAGGCGATCGACCTCATCGACGAGTCTGCGTCGCGCCTGCGCATCGAGATCGACTCGATGCCCGAGGAGATCGACGAGCTGGAGCGTCGCAAGCGCCAGCTCGAGATCGAGCAGAGCGCCCTCGTGAAGGAGAAGGACGAGGCGTCCAAGGGCAGGCGGGCCGTCATCGAGGAGGAGCTCGCCAACATCGGGGAAGAGCTCGACGCCTTGCACGCCCACTGGCGCCTCGAGAAGGAGCGGATCGACGAGATCCGCGGCGTGAAGCAGCAGATCGAGTCGGTCAGAGCCGACGCCGATCGGGCCGAGAAGGCGGGCGACCTGCAGCGGGCCGCCGAGCTGCGCTACGGCACGCTGCCGGAGCTCCAGAAGCGGCTGGCCGAGGAGCAGGACGAGCTCGCCAAGCTCCAGTCGACGCTCACGATGCTCAAGGAGGAGGTCGACGAAGAAGACGTCGCCGAGGTGGTCAGCCGCTGGACCGGCGTACCGGTCTCGCGCCTCATGGAAGGCGAGATGCAGAAGCTCGTTCGGCTGGAGGATCACCTCCACGAGCGGGTGGTCGGCCAGGACGAGCCGGTCTCGGCTGTCGCCAATGCCATCAGGCGAAGCCGGGCAGGGCTCTCGGATCCGAACCGGCCGATCGGATCGTTCGTGTTCCTCGGTCCGACCGGTGTCGGCAAGACCGAGCTGGCGCGAGCCCTCGCTCAGTTCCTCTTCGACGACGAGCGGGCGATGGTGCGCATCGACATGTCGGAGTACATGGAGAAGCACTCGGTGAGCAGGCTCATCGGCGCCCCTCCCGGGTACGTGGGCTACGACGAGGGAGGCCAGCTCACGGAAGCGGTGCGCCGCCGGCCGTACTCGGTGGTGCTCCTCGACGAGGTCGAGAAGGCGCACCCCGACGTGTTCAACGTCCTGCTGCAGCTCCTCGACGACGGTCGGCTGACGGACGGACAGGGTCGCACCGTCGACTTCACGAACGCCGTGCTCATCATGACGTCGAACCTCGGCTCGGAGTTCATCGAGGCGGACCTGCCGGAGGAAGTGGTCGAGTCGCGCGTCATGGAGATCGTGCGCAGCCACTTCCGGCCCGAGTTCCTCAACAGGGTCGACGACATCATCGTGTTCCACCGGTTGACGAGGGACGACCTGCGAACGATCGTCGCCATCCAGTTCGAACTCCTCCGCAGGCGCTTGGTGGAGCGGGGCCTCGACATCCGCATGTCGGAGGCGGCAGCCGATTGGCTCACCGAGCACGGCTACGACCCGATCTACGGGGCCCGACCCCTCAAGCGGCTCATCCAGCGCGAGATCGCAGACCCGCTCGCCCTGCAGATCCTCGACGGCCGGTTCGGAGAGGACGAAGCGATCGAGGTCGTCGCCGAGGGTGAGGCGCTCGGGTTCAGGGTCGCCTGAGCCCGGAGCCGGCCACCCGCGAGGGCTCGGCCCGCTTGGCGAATTGCGGGGGACAGCGGTACGGCGAGAAGGCTCAGTCGAAAGCGCCGTCGGCGTGATCGCCCGGGTCGTCGTCCGCCGCGCCGGCCGTGTCCGCCCTCCTGACCCACACGGTCCGCTGCGGGAAGGGGATCTCGATGCCCTCTCGATCGAAGGCGTCCTTGAGGCGCCGCCTGATCTCTCTGGCGACGGCGAACTGCTCCGCCGGCTCGACCTTCATGATCAGCCGGAACGAGATGGCGTCCGGGCCGAAGCTCTCCACGCCCATCACCTCCGGCTCCTCGAGCACCGTGGCGTGGGCCACGTCTTCGCCCCACAGACCGTCTGCCACTTCCTTGATGACCGCGGTCGCCTTGTCGAGGTCGGTGTCATAGGCGACGTCGATGTCGATCACGGCGCGGGCCCACGTCTGCGACTTGTTGCCGACCCGCCTGATCTCGCCGTTCGGGACGTGCCACAGGGTCCCGTTCAGATCGCGGATCCGCGTCGTGCGCAGGTTGACCGCCTCCACCACGCCGGTCGCCTCGCCCACGTCCACGATGTCGCCGACGCCGAACTGGTCCTCGATGAGCATGAAGATGCCGGACAGGAAGTCCTGGACGAGCTTCTGCGCCCCGAAGCCGATGGCGATCCCAGCGATGCCCGCGCTGGCGATCAACGGACCGAGGTTGAGGTCGAACTCGCTGAGCGACATCATGATCGCGGTGCCGTAGATGACGAGACCGGCGCCACTGCGGAGGACGGCTCCGAGGGTGTTCGCCCTCTGCTGGCCGCGTGCGACCTGGATGGCCGAGTGGTCGGTCAGGCCACGTCCCAGGTCGAGGAAGCGGGGCCGGCTCCTCGCCTCGGGCTGATCTTCCGAGACATCGGCATCCGACTGTTCGATGACGGCGTCGCGGCGATCCTGGAGGACGGCAGCGTGCTTCGCTTCCTGCCTCAGCACGATGCCGTCGACGATCCGGTTGACCGCTCTCACGACGACCCGGTGGACGACGAATGCCACCAGCAGGATGAGCACGACCTTGATCGGCCGTACCAGCAGGTTGGCGAAGGCGGCCAGATTCTCGCTACCCGTGTTGTCGTAGACGAGACGGCACAACAGGTTCGGCGTTGCACCGCACGCCGACAGAAGGTCGGCGAACACGAACGTGGGCTCCATCAGGCTTCGATCACCTCGCCTGCGACCTTAGAACAAGACACCGGTGGCCCTGCGGCAAGACCCCGGTTTCACGATCGCAGTGGATTGGCGTGAGCCTCACCCGGCAGCTCTCTGACGGCCGAGTTCCAGAGGCCACCGCGACACGCCGCATCGTTTGATGGATCCGCGTTCGAACCCTTCAGAAGCTGTCCTGACGCCGGAGAGCGCCATGTCGAAGATCATCGCCATCTGCTCAGACGGGACGAGCAACACGTTTGGGATGCCGAGCGATGAGCACGCCACGAACGTGACGCAATTGGTGCCCCATGAGCAAGCTCGATGCCGACGATCGCACCCGGATCCTCGACCAAGACATCAAGGAGGTCTGGTTCTGTGGATACCATTCCGATGTCGGTTCGGGCCGGATCCCGCTCCGGTGGGTCCTGGCCGAGGCTGTTGCCGTAACGCCCACCTTGCGGCTCTCCGAGGCCGGGGCAGCACTCCTCGATGACGACGATCCACACCCGAACGTTGGCGGCGATTCGACAGGGGCTTGGTGGCGGCTCGCTGAGTGGATACCTCGCTTGGAGATCCTCAACGACCGGAAGTATGCCCGGCGAGTGCTCAGATGGCCGAGCCGCGGTGATCGTGATCCCGCAGGCAAGACCCGAAAGGGACGTGTTCACATCCATGAGTGTTCCCGCCGGTGTGCGCCTTTCCCTCAGCTCGAAGTGTGGTCGACGCCATCGACCAGGCATTGATCATCGCCGTCCATGGGTGGCGGCAGTCCGCCGATCATGATGATCCCTTCAGCTGGCAGGGAGGACCGTCTCGACAGGTCGAAGCCGGCCGAAGAGATGTCATCGGATCGGTTGCCACTTCGCGCTCTCACGGCCGGCCGTCTCGAGAACTCGTGGCCCGGGGACGGGCGTTCGGATAGCCTCGGATCGAAGCACGCTCTGGGAGGCACGGTAATGACGACGGCGTTGGCGATTGGCACTCTGAAGGGGGCGTGGATCGCCCGCTCCGACGACGGCGGCGAATGGGATCTCGAGGGGCCGTTCCTCAAGGGATGGCAGGTCAACACGTTCGGGACGGCTCCCGGCGGGGCCCGCCTCCTCACGACGGGAAGCCAGTGGTATGGGGCCGCGGTGCATCGCAGCAAGGACCTCGCCGACTGGGAGCAGATCGTGGACGGCCCGGCGTACCCGGAAGAGTCGGGTCACAAGCTCGAGCAGATCTGGACGCTCACCACTACCGGCGGCGACCTGTACGCCGGGGTCGCAGAGGCCGGCCTCTTCAAGAGCTCCGACGACGGGTCGACGTGGAGCCCGGTGGCGGCCCTGAACGAGCACGAGACCCGCGCGGCATGGATGCCCGGCTTCGGCGGGTTGGCGGCACACCGGATCCTCGTCGACTCCGCCGACCCTGCCCGGATGTGGGTGGGAATCTCGGCGGTCGGGGTCTTCGCAACCGAGGACGCCGGAGCGAGCTGGGAGCTGCGCAACACGGGCGTGGTGGCTACCGGACCCGACGATGACTTCGACATCGGCTACTGCGTCCACGGCCTGGTCGCCGATCCCGATGACGCCGACACGATCTGGCGCCAGGACCACAAGGGTGTCTATCGCACCACGGACGGCGGCCGCTCATGGGAGCGCATCCAGAACGGGGTCCCGGGCGCCGGTTTCGGCTTCCCAATCGGCAGGGACGATGCCACCGGGAGCCTCTTCATCGTCCCCCTGGAGGCCGACGAGTTCCGCGCCCCCGTGGACGGCAGGTTCGCCGTGTATCGCTCCAAGGACGGCGGAGACTCGTGGGCGCCGTCGGGCGACTGGCCCGACGATCCGACATTCGACACGGTGCTGCGGGACTCGATGGCAACCGACGGCGACGGCGGCGTCTACGTGGGCACGTCCGGCGGCAGCGTCATCTCCACGGGAGACGCCGGGGACTCTTGGACCAAGCTCCCATGGACGTTCCCGCGCATCATCAGCGTCCACGCCTTCAACGAGTGATGCCACTCGTCGACGTCACCATCCCGAAGATGCTCGCCTCGCTCGTGAGGAGCGAGCGCCATCTCGCATTCGAGGCGTCGACCGTCGCCGGAGCCCTCGAAGCGCTCTGCTCCGCCCATCCCGAGCTGAGGGTCCACATCTTCGACGAAGCCGGCGCCGTCAGGCCACACGTCTCGTGCTTCCACAACGCCACCAGCGTCGCGGACACCGCGACGCCCCTGTCCGAAGGCGACGCAATCGTCGTTCTTCAGGCCGTGAGCGGCGGCTGACAAGAGACACGATCCGAGGAGCTTTGAGTACTCCTGCATTCCATGCTACTGTTCTAGGCAAGGTAGCTGACACAACAAGCTATCCTGCCAGGCAAGAGACAGGACAGGCCCGGGAGGGCCCCCGAGGACGGAGCACCGTGGAACACAGCTCCCAGCTACTCAAGGGCGTGCTCGACATGTGCCTGCTGGCGTTGATCTCGGAGGAGCCGAGCTATGGATACGAGATGGTGGACAAGCTCCAGCGGCGCGGCCTCGAGTTGGTCTCGGAGGGCAGCATCTACCCGCTCCTCAGTCGCCTCCAGAAGAAGGGCCTCATCGACGGCTACTTCGTCGAGTCCACCGGCGGGCCGCCCCGCAAGTACTACCGCATCGAAGAAGCGGGACGTGAGCAGTTGCGACACTGGATCGTCGAATGGGACAAGCTCAACACCGGAGTCCAGGAGGTGCTGAATGGAGGCGGTAGTGAGTGATTCGCGCTTCGATCGACTCGTCTCCGACTGTGAGTCCTACTGGAGACAGACCGGGGTTCCGCGCCATGCCGTTGCGGAGATGACCGCCGAGCTGCGTTCCCACCTCGCAGAGGCGACCGCAGCCGGCAAGTCCGTCGAGACGGTCATCGGCGGCTCGCTTCCCGCCTTCGCCGAGTCGTGGGCGGCGGAGCGCCGCTCACCCCGGATACCGTCTGCGGCAGTGGCGCGGAACACGAGGCCGAGGGACATCGGCTTGGCCGTGCTCGGGGTGGCGGTCGTGGTGGTGGCATTGATCTACGGAAGAAAGGAGGACACCGTGGACATCGAGGTCTGGCGTTGGATCTTCCTGGGCGCGGCGTTCCTGTTCACAGCAGGAGAGATGGTGACGGCGGGGTTCTTCCTGCTTCCGTTCGCCATCGGCGCGGGCGTGGCGACGGTGCTCGCCTTCGCCGGCGTCGACGTGCCCGTGCTCCTCGTCGTGTTCCTCGTCGTGTCGCTCGTGTCCCTGGTGGGACTGCAGCGATACGCCAGGACCGAGGACGATCAGGCTCACCCGGTCGGGGCCAAGAGATACGTCGGCAGGCAGGTCGTCGTCATCGAGCCGGTCAGCCGGATCGACGGAACCGGGAGGGTGAGGATGGACACCGAGGAGTGGCGAGCAACCACCGACCTGCCATTCACGATCGAAGTCGGCACGGAGTCGGTCGTCACGGAGGTCAGGGGCACCCGCCTCGTCATCGAGCCCGAGCTGGCCGCCGAGAGCTGAGTTCCAATGAGATCGAGCAACCAGAAAGGAGCATGAAATGGGCATCTGGCTAGCAGCCTTCCTGGCTGTCGTCGTCCTCATCTTCATCTACTTCGCCATGGCGGTGAAGATCGTGCAGCAGCACGAGCAGGGCCTCGTCGAGCGATTCGGACGGTATCGGAAGACGCTCGACCCGGGGTTGCACCTCATCGTGCCGCTCGTGGACGCCATCCGGAGGGTCGACATGCGAGAGCAGGTGGTCGACGTCCCGCCGCAGGAGGTCATCACGAAGGACAACGTGGTGGTCACCGTGGATGCCGTCGTCTACTACCAGGCGACCGACCCGGTCAAGCTCAAGTACAACGTCGCCAACTTCATCGTGGCGGCGACGAAGCTGGCCCAGACGAACCTCCGTAACGTCGTCGGCGACATGGACCTGGACGATGCCCTCACCTCGAGGGACACCATCAACGCCCAGCTCCGTGCGATCCTCGACGAGGCGACGGACGTCTGGGGAACCCGGGTCGTGCGCGTCGAGATCCAGCGGATCGATCCGCCGGCAGACGTCACGGACGCCATGCACCGCCAGATGAAGGCGGAACGGGACCGGCGCGCCCTGGTCACGGAGGCCGAGGGCGAGAAGCGCTCGCAGATCCTCAGGGCAGAGGGCATCAAGGAGTCGCGCATCCTCGAAGCCGAGGGCCAGGCGGAGGCGATCAAGCAGGTGGCCGAGGCCGAGAAGTTCCAGAAGCTCACCGTCGCCGAGGGCGAAGGCCAGGCCATCGAGCGAGTCTTCGCGGCGATCCACAACGGAGACCCGACGGCCGACCTCATCGCCATCCGCTACCTGACGGCGCTCACCGACGTGGCCAACGGGCAGGCGACGAAGATCTTCCTCCCGATGGAGTTGAGCGGGATCCTCGGATCCGTGGGCGCCATCGGCGAGATCTTCAACGGCGAGCGCGGGGACGCACAGCGCGGCTGAGCGCGGGAACGCGCGGTGCGGCTGAGCGCGCTCAGCCGCGCCCGCAGGGTTGACCACGGATGAGGGGGCGGCGACCGGCTGCCCCCTCGCCCGACGTTCGCCGGCGACAGGCCGGGTCGACTGCAGGCCGAGCAGGAGCCGAGGCTCAGTCGACCTCGTCGTCGAAGTCATCGTCGAGGTCGTCCCACGAGTCATCGGTGGCGGGAACCGGCACCGGGGCGGGCCGGAGGGCTTGGTAGGCGGCGTCCTGCTCGGGGCTCACGACTGGAGAGCGGGCGCGGTGCCATACGAAAAGTCCGACCCCGAGGAGCGCCGCCAGCAATGCACCCCATTGACTGCCGGTGAACGGTCCCATCACCGAGTCCGCCGTCGTCCCGGCCTCGGCGGCTTGCAGCCGAGTGAAGTCGATCAGGAAACGCTGCGTCCCGTACCAGATCACCCAGAGGGAGAACATGTGGCCGTAGTGGGGAGCCTTCCAGTTGCGCCGCAGCCACACGATGACGCCGAGCAGCACGGCCGCCCCGATCATGTCGTACAAGGCGGTGTGGTGGTAGGTGCCGCATATGCCGTCGATGGCGGCCTCGACGGTGCACTCGAGGGCGTCGTGCTGCGGTGAGATGTCGTAGCCGGCCTTGACCGTGTACCCGAGGAAGAAGGTCGTCGGGCTGCCGAGGTGCTCGACGATTGCGAGGTCGCCGATCCGGCCGATGACCGCTCCGACGGCGAGACCGGCTGCCGCGGTGTCGAGCAGCGGCCACACCGGCTGGCGCAGCATCCTCATGCGGAACACCCCGCCGAGGACCCCGCCGGCGTAGCCCCCGAGGATCGAATAGTCCCCTGCGATGGAGATGGCCGACCCGAGGTCGTAGCCGGGATCGCCCAGGTGGGCGGGGATCGTGAAGAAACGAGCCCCGAGGATCGAGGTGACGAGCGCCCACGTGAGCACCGACGACACCGCCTCGGCGTCGTAGCCCCTGCGCCGCACCTCACGGATCATGAGGAACGCACCCACGACGAAGCCGACTCCGGCGAACAGCCCGTGGAGGCTGAGGCTGATCGGACCAACGTCGAAGATGGGGATCGGCGGGTATGAGATCGACGCGAGCATCCTGGAGTCGAGGATACCGGCGCCCCGCGGCTGTCGTTTCGTCGCGGTTAGCCTTCCCGTCCTCCGATCGGCGAGGAGGACCTTTGGACGCCAAGCAGGCTGCCGCGCAGGCATTCGAGGCCGTGGAGGGAGACCTGAGGCAGATCTCCCGGTGGCTCTACGAGAACCCGGAGGTGGCGTACGAGGAGCACGAGTCCTCGCACCGCCTCGTCGAATTCATGACCGCCAACGGATTCGAGGTCGAGTACCCGGCTTACGGTCTGGCCACGTCCTTCGCCGCCAGGGCAGGCAGCGACGGCCCCGAGGTGATCATCTGCGCCGAGTACGACGCGCTGCCCGAGGTCGGGCATGCCTGCGGGCACAACATCATCGCAACGGCGGCGTGCGGTGCCGGGGTGGCACTGCGCGACGCTGCGGACCAGCTCGGGTTCCGGGTGACGGTGCTCGGCACGCCGGCCGAGGAGGCCTACGGCGGCAAGGTCGACCTGATCGAGGCGGGCGCCTTCTCGGGAGCGGCCGCGGCGATGATGGTGCACCCCTCCGTCCGTGACGAGGTCGATCCCGGAGTGCTCGCCGTCGCCCACGTCGACGTCGAGTTCCACGGAAAGGAGTCCCACGCCGCCTTCGCTCCCGAGAAAGGCATCAACGCCCTCGACGCGGCGGTGCAGGCGTACGTCAACGTCTCGACGCTGCGACAGACCCTGCTGGCGACGGACCGGGTTCACGGAGTCATCACGTACGGAGGAGGGGCGCCGAACGTCGTTCCCCCATTCACGTCGATGGCTTGGTACGTCCGCTCTGCGACCCGCAGCCGGCTCGACGAGCTCTATCCGAGGGTGCTGAGTTGCTTCGAAGCGGCGGCGATCGCCACCGGATGCAAGCACGAGGTGCACCAGCGAGGCCACCTCTACACCGACATGGTCTCCGACTCCCTGCTCGCCGACCTCTACGCGGCGAACTCGGAGGCGATGGGGAGACCGATGCACCGGCGGGGATCGGACCCGCCCCTCGGGGGCTCGACCGACATGGGCAACGTCAGCCACGAGGTGCCGACGATCCACCCGATGCTCGACATCCAATCCCTCCCCGCCGTCAACCATCAGCGTGAGTTCGCGGCGCACACGATCACCCCGGCCGGCGAGCGGGCCATCCGCGATGGAGCGCTCGGCATGGCGTACACGGTCATCGACGTGGCCGGGCCGGGGCGCTGGGACGAGCTGGGGTCCCCGGTCGCGGTGGGATGAGGAAGGCGAATGCGGTTCGCCTGCTCGATGCGGCAGGCGTCACGTACACCCTCCACGAGTACGACATCTCGATGGAGGAGTTCTCCGCAGAAGCCGTCGCCGACCTCATCGGGCTCCCGCGGGCTCACGTGTTCAAGACGCTGGTCGCCACAGGCCGGGACACGGGGCCCTGCTTCGCCGTCGTCCCGGCAGGCACCGGCGTCGACCTCGGAGCGCTCGCCACGGCTCGACGTGACAAGCGGATGGAGATGGTTCCACTGCGAGACGTCGAGCCACTCACCGGGTACCTGCGGGGAGGCGTGACGGCCCTCGGAGCGAGGAAGCGCTTCGCCGTCGTCCTCGACGCCTCGGCGGCCGACCTGGACGCGATCGCGGTCTCGGCGGGCGTCAAGGGGCTCCAGGTGAGCCTGGCGACCTCTGCATACGTGCAGATGACCGGGGCGACGCTCAGCCCGATCGCCGCTGAGCCGGCCGCAGCAGCCGGCGAATCGGGTCAGGGACTCACAGGATCTGGCTGAGGAACAGCTTCGTCCTGTCGTGCTGCGGGTTCGTGAAGAAGTGCTCGGGGGTGCCCTCCTCGACGATGTCGCCGTAGTCGAAGAACAGAACCCTGTCTGCGACCTCCTTGGCGAAGCCCATCTCGTGGGTCACCACGAGCATCGTCATGCCGGATAGCGCCAGCTCCTTCATCACGTCGAGCACTTCCTTGATCATCTCGGGGTCGAGGGCGGACGTCGGTTCGTCGAACAGCATGATCCTCGGTTCCATCGCCAGCGAGCGGGCGATGGCGACCCGCTGCTGCTGCCCGCCGGAGAGCTGGCCGGGGTACTTGTTCGCCTGCTCCGGGATGCCGACCCGCACGAGGAGGGACATGGCGAGGGCCTCCGCCTCCGCCTTGGGCCGCTTGCGCACCCAGATCGGAGCCAAAGTGATGTTGTCGAGGACCGTGAGGTGGGGGAACAGGTTGAATTGCTGGAACACCATCCCGACCTCGGAGCGGATCTTCTCGATGTTCTTCAGGTCGTTCGTGAGCTCGACCCCGTCGACGATGATCGAGCCCTCCTGGTGCGCCTCGAGGCGGTTGATGCACCGAATGAACGTCGATTTTCCGGAGCCGGACGGCCCGATGATGACGACGACCTCGCGCTCCTTCACCGTCGTGGTGATCCCGGTGAGCGCCTGGAAGTCGCCGTACCACTTCTTGACGCCTTCGCAGATGATCATGTTGCCGTTGTCGGACATGGTGCCTCCTATCGCTCGCCGACGCCGAGTTTGCGCTCGATGCGCTGGCTGATGCGCGAGAACGTGAACGTGAAGATCCAATAGAGCAGCGCCGCCGCCACCAGGTCCTCCTTGAGCGAACCCAAGAAGTTGAAAGGCTGCGACTGGTTGGGAATGACGTTGCGAGCGATCCTGAGGAGGTCGAAGAGGCCGACGATGGCGACCAGCGAGGTGTCCTTGAAGATGGCGATGACCTGGCCTACGAGGGCCGGGATCACGGCCCGCAGGGCCTGCGGGAGCGTGATGAACACGGTGCGCTGCAGCGTCGTCATCCCGAGGGCGTTGGCAGCCTCGGTCTGTCCGTTCGGAATCGCCTGGAGCCCCCCGCGGACGTTCTCGGCCAGGTAAGCGGCCGAGAAGAACGTGATGAAGGCGATCACCTCGATCACGTTGGGGAAGTTCGTGTCGAGCGGGAAGAAGATCGGGAAGACCACGACGCTGATCAGCAGCCACGTGATGAGCGGGACGCCGCGCACCAACTCGATGTAGACCGTCGAGATGAGCCTGAAGATCGGCATCGTCGAGGTCCTTCCGAGCGCCAGCAGGACGCCGAGCGGAAACGCCAGGCCGATCCCTGCGATAGCGAGGATCCAGGTGAGCAGGAAGCCCCCGAACGGGGTCTCGTTCGGAGTGTCGACCGCAGTGACGGCGACCGCCAGCAGCATCAGGTAGGTGATGACCCCGGCGGCGGCGACCCAGATGACGAGATACCTCGTCGTCACCTTGCCCCGACCCCCTCCGAACGTCGGCGCTGCGAGAGCGAACAGTGCCAGCGCCAGCAGCATGAGGCGCACGAGGATCAGCGCCGAGAGCGCCCACGAGGCCACCGCCAGGACGAGCACGAGACCGGCGACGCCCCTCCCGAGCTCACCGACGTCGCCGGCCAGGAACCACAACAGCGCGGCACCGGCGATGGCGAATCCGAGACCGATGGTCAGGTAGGAGCCGACCTCCTGGAACTGGGCGCTCCTCGTCAGGTGGAGCACGATGAAGGGGAACGAGGCCGTCCACGAGAGGGCGAGGGTCCGCTTGGCCACCGCTTCCGGCAGTCGGTCGCGAACGACCCGGCCGACGAGCCACGACACCACGAGCACGACGAAGAGGATGCTCCACGGCACGGTTGTCGTGCCGGCGATCCCCTCGAACCTCGAGACCCTGATCCCGGCTTCCGGGTCGGGCACGGGGACCTCGATCACCCACACCGAGGCGACGATGACGCCCAGTGCGACGAAGGCGACGACGACCGAGTCGAGGCTGCGGCTTTTTGATCGCCCGCCCAGGCCACGCTCGATGCCGGTGGCGACCGCGACCAGGAGGAGGCCGGCCACCGTCCACGACACGAACATGCTGGCGGAGAAGGGCTCGAGGGCGTCGAACGGCGCATCGCCCCCCGTTACGGCATCGATGATCCACGACACCACGTCGAAGGCGGCGCCTGCGATGAGGGTCGCGAACAGGAGGAAGGCGCCGATGCCGGCGACGACCCTGAGCAACCGGCGTGGAGCGACGCGCCCTCCCACCCTCCAGACGGCCAGCGACAGCCCGAGGAGCACCACGACGATCCCGATGGAAGCCCAGGTGCGCCACATGTGCTCCGGCGGGTACGCCTGCACCATGAGCAGACGCAGGTTGGTCGTGACGGCCTCCCACTGCCGTTCGGGCCCGAACACGAATCCCACGAGCCCGCGCACCACGAGAACCGCCAGCGCACCGCCGATGAAGGTGAGCACGGCGCTCATCGGCGTGCTGAACAGGTTGACCCGCATCCAGACGACCGGGCCGTGCGGCGGCGGCTCCGGCGCCCGCTGAGCCTCGGGCGTGTCGGGGAGCACGATGCTGTCCGCCATCAGCGTTCCACCAGTCTCAGCCTGCGGTTGTAGTAGTTCACGATGGAGGACAGGACCAAGCTCCCCGCCAGGTAGAACCCCATCCAGATGAGCACGATCGGGATGGTCTGGCCCGTCTGGTTGTAGAGCGTCTGTCCGGCGGTGACGATCTCGGGATAGGCGACGGCGATGCCCAGAGACGTGTTCTTGAAGAGGTTGAGGTACTGGTTGCCCATCGGGGGCAGGATGATCCTGAACGCCTGCGGCAGGATCACGAACCGCAGCAGCTGCGACCGCTTCAACCCCAGGGCCGCCCCTGCTTCGCTCTGCCCCTTGGCGACGGCCAGGATGCCGCCGCGAACGATCTCGGCGATGAACGAAGCCGTGTAGAGCGTGACTCCGAGCCACAACGCGGTGAAACCCGGAGTGAGCACGAGGCTCGACTGGGAGAGCTGCACAAACCCTGCGCCCGTCAGCTCGACTGCGGGCATCGCCCCGACGAGCGGCGCTCCGGTTCGCGCCGTGTCGTACTTCGACGACAACAGGTTGAAGAACGCCTCACCGGCGTTCACGAGCGACGATCCCACTCCCGACAGGACGATGAACAGGCCGGCGAACGCAACGCCGGCCAACGCCGCGAAGACGATGCGGAACCAGTCGTCGTCCGTCAGCTTGGCGAGACCGGCTGCGGAGCGCTTCGAAGCGAGGAACCTCCGGATCCACCACCCGGCGCCGGCGACGGATGCGACGGCCAAGATCGCCTGGATCAACCAACTGGGGATCGCCCCGATGACGTCCGCAAGTCCGCCCCAAACCGCGCCGAGCCACACCATGCTCGGGTGGGCGAACCACCCGACGACGGCGAACAGGACGAATACGGCGATGGCCCACGAGACGGCGTAGGTCTCCGCGCCCCGTTCCTCCTTGAGCCGCATCCGTCGCCGGTAGACGATGTAGGCGACGATCAAGCCGGCCACCAGGATCGCCAGCCACTGGTAGAAACCGTCGCCGGGGAACACCCACGGGATCGCCAGGCCGCGAGCCGAGCTGATGAAGAGCGCCGACCCGACGTCGTCTTCGGTGAGGACGTGCAGGCCCTGGACGATCGCAAGCCAGAAGATGATCTGGACCAACAGGGGAATGTTGCGGATCGTCTCGACGTACACCGTCGCCAGCCTCTTCACGATCCAGTTCGACGAGAGCCTGGCGACGCCGATGATCGTGCCGAGGACCGTCGTCGCCAATATCCCCGAGATGGCGACACGCAGAGTGTTGACCAGGCCGGCGTACAGCACCCGCCTCCCGGTGTCGGGCGTCGTGTCGATGCCCTCGCCGAGCTGGAAGCCGGGCGGATCGCTGAGGAACTTCGTGCTGAACGTGAGGTTCCTGTCGTCGATGTTCGACCCGGCCTGGGTGGCCAGCGCCCCGATGAACACGACGAGGAAGGCGACTGCGATGAGTTGGGCGGCCCACTTCAACACCGTGGAGTTGCGCCACAGGGGCGCCCGCTCGTGCTTCCTCACCTGGACCGCCACGCCCGGTTGCCTCCCTTCGCCTGCTCTGCCCCTGGCAACAAGCCAGACGAGGCTAGTGAACAGCCGACGACCGCTGCCACTGAGCCGAGCACAACGCCCCACGATCACCCGGGAACCGCGAAGACGGCCGGCCGCCGGCGCCCCTGGGTGCCGGCGAAGAAGAGGCGCCCCCCAGTCGCTCGGGGGCGCCTCTTCCCTCTCTGCTCAGATCACCGCGCCGGCGGTGAGTAGATGAGTCCACCGTTCAGGTAGCTGGCGTTCGGCGAGCCGTCCCTGAAGAGGCCGACGGGGTTCAGGTTGCGTGTGAAGATCTCGTCGTAGTTGCCGACTTGTGAGATCACCTGCAAGAAGGCGTCCGCCGGCAGGCCCATGGCGGTCTGGAACTCGCCTTCGCCTCCGAACAGCCGGACGGCCTCAGGATCGGCTTCCCATGCGTTGTCGCCGACGTTGGCGGACGTGATGCCCTTCTCGTCGGCGATGATCGTGGCGTAGACGACCCAGTTGATCACGTCGGCCCACTCGGAGTCGCCTTCACGGTAAGCGGGGCCGAGCGGCTCCTTGGAGAGCGGTGCCGGTGGGAAGATCACCCACGTGTCAGCCCCGGCGGTGCCGGCTGCCACCTCGGCTGCCTTGTTGCCTGCCAGCCCCGACCCATCGGTCGTCACTGCGTCGCACGACCCGCTCTTGAAGGCTTCCATCACAGCCGGGAAGTCCTCGAACGTGGTCACGGTGATCGACGCCCCGCCGAGCTGGGCCCACTCTGAGATGTTCTTCTCGGTCGTCGTGCCGGCGTTGGTGCACACCGTGGCGCCGTCGAGATCCGGCGCCGTGGAGGCCTCGCTGAACGTGTCGGAGGGCCCCATCACCTGCTGGCCGTCGTAGTAGGTCGTCGGACCGAAGTCGATGGAGACGGTGCCCGCATCGCGGTCCTGGGTGAACGTCGTGTTGCGGATGAGCACGTCGATGTCGCCCGACTTCAACACGTCGAAGCGCTCTGCGGCCGTGAGCGCCCTGAACTGGACTGCCTCGGGATCGCCGAGCACCGCGGCGGCAACCGCCCGGCAGTAGTCGGCATCGAAACCGGTCGCCGAGCCGTCGGGCTGGGTCTCCGAGAAGGCGACGGCGGCTCCACTCACGCCGCAGTTGAGCTCACCGCGGGCGATCACCGCTGCCAGCGTCCCCTCCCCCGTCTGCCCGGCGTCCCCGTCGGCGACCGTCGTCGTGGTCTCCCCGTCGGCGACGGTTGTAGTCGTCTCCTCGTCCTCGGCACTACCTCCGCAGGCTGCCACGACGAGGGTGAGCACCGCTACCAGTGCTAGAAGTCTCTTGACCATCCTCGCTACCTCACTTCTCTGCTTCTCCTCCAGCGCGCAGAAAGGCGCGCAGCACGTAGCGCGAACCTAGTCAACTGGGTCACCCGACCGCCAACCGTTCAAGAGAAGGCCCAGGTCAGACGCCTTGAGCGTGGATGAAGACCCTGCGTTCCCTCGCCTGGTCGAGCTCCACGAAGAGAACCCGCTGCCACTGGCCGATGAGCACCTCTCCGTCGACGACCGGGATCGTCACGGAGGGCTGGCCAACGATGAGCTGCCTGCAATGGGCATGCCCGTTGATGAACTCGTCTTCCTGGAGGTTCTCGGTTCGCCGCGAGTGGTCGTCGTGCTCGTAGTACACGGCCTCCGGTACCACCCGCTCGATGAGGCTTCGGAAGTCGTTGAGGAAGCCGGTCTCGGACTCGTTGATGACGACCGACGTGGTGGTGTGCGGTGAGTACACCGTGACCTGCCCGTGGCGCACCCCGGAGCGGCCGACGACGTCGCGAACCATGTCGGTGAGATCCCAGAACTCGTTCGACCCGCTCGTCGCGAAGTGGATGGCCTCCGTCCTGATCGGGGGCGCCGTCGACTCCGACAGGACGGTGAGTGCCCCTTCGGGGGGCCGCGTCGCCCTACGTATCATCGAACGGTCTTCCAAGTCGGTCTCCTGGCGATGCTCTGAGCGACCGCACCATACTCGGCCGCACGGGATATTCGGAGCGACGAGGCCCCAGGACGGTCTCGAAATGTGCCCCCGGGTTGCTCACGAGAAATGCATCACCTGGAGCAGATTCGAGTAGTCGTCCGTCCACAGGGGCCCTTCCCCTCCATTGAGTGCGACCCAACCCCGATCGGCCAGGAGCTCGGCGACGCTTGCCCGATCGGCCGAGATCACGACCCAGGTCGACTCCCACTTGCCGTCCTCGACCTGCTCGGGGGTCGTGCCGTCCGCCTTGCCGACGATGGTGAGCCCCAGCTCGTCGGCCTGGCGAGCCAGGACCGGAGCCAGGTCGAGGTATCGGTTCGAGACGTGATAGGCGATCAGCCCGCCATCTGCGAGGTGGCGCTCGTAGGCGTCCATCGCCTCCAGCGTGAGCAGGTGAACCGGGATGGCGTCCGACGTGAAGGCGTCGAGCACGACGAGGTCGTACCGCTCGTCGGCCGCCTCGAGGAGGAGCCTGCCGTCCCCGAGCCGGATCTCGGTGCTCGCCTCCGACTCGGACAGGAACGTGAAGTACCGGGGATCCGAGGCGACCTCGGCCACCAGGGGATCGATCTCGAGGTACACCTGCGTGTCTCCCGGCCTCCCATAGGCGGCGACCGCGCCGGCGCCGAGCCCGATCACGGCGGTGGAGTGCGCCGAATCGTCTCGCAGTGAGAAGACGTCGCCGATCGGACCGCTCCTGTGGTAATAGGTGCGCGGCTCACCCGCGAGGGCGGGATCCAGGGCCTGGGCTCCGTGCACCGTCGAGCCGCTGACGATCTGGCGCTCCGATCCTGTGTCCTCGACCCGGAGGGTGCCGAAGAAGCTCCGATCGAACAGCTCGGCGCTCGCAAGCGGGATGACCGTCGCCAGCACCAGGGCGACTCCGATGGCGGCGGCGTAGTGCCAGGGCCGGCGCGCCAGCACATAGCCGGCAACCCCTACCGCGGTGAGCAGGACGAGCGAGCCGGAGGCTTCGTCCGATGCCCGGAGCGCAACGATCACCCCGACGAGCACGACGGAGCCGAGGACGATGACGATGCCGAGCGACTGCCTGTGGCCGGGGGTGCTCCCGAAGAGCGCCGCCGGAAGGAACACGAGAGCCGCTGCGAGGGCGAGCGGGTACTCGAGCACCACCGGGAACACGACGGGCGCGACCAGTGCGACGAGCATGCCACCCACTGCACCGCCCACCGAGACGAGCATGTAGAACTCGGTCAGCCGGGCCGTGTGGGGCCGGGAGGCAGCCAGCTCGCCGTGGGCGACGAGCGCCGCCGCCGTGAACACCACCAGGCTCAGTGCGACGTCGAAGACGAGGGGTACGAATGCGACCAGGCTCACCGCCAGCGGGACGACGAGCAGCTTGAGGACCCGCGCCGAGAGGTCACGCAGCCAGGACGGGTTCGGACCGAAGGCCACCACGAACGTGGCGAGGTAGAGGGTGAGCGGGATCACCCACAAGAGCGGGATGGCGGCGATGTCCGTGGAGAGGAAGTGGGTGACCCCGAGCAGCAAGGCCGATGGAACGGCGGCCAGCGCGATCCAGCGCAACCTGAGGCGAGGCGCGATGGGAGGCACGTCGGCGTCCTCGGCTGCGCCGGCTCCGGAGTCCGATGCGCGCCTCCTGGCGACGGCGGTGACTCCGCACAGTGCGACGAGGCAGACGAGCACGATGAAGGCGCCGGTCCACACCGTGGCTTGCTCGTCGAGCGTCAGGGTGGGCTCGACGACGAGTGGATAGCCGAGCAGGCCGATGAGACTGCCGACGTTGCTCGCCGCGTACAGGAAGTAGGGGTCGTCTGCCTTGCGCTGATCCGTCTTCGAGTACCACCGCTGCAGGATTGGGCTCGCCGTCGAGAGGGCGAAGAACGGCAGTCCGACGGCGACGCCGAGCGCCACGAGAGCCCAGCGCACGGGGGCGGTCGTCGACGGCACCCACATCTCGGGTATGCCGACGGGCAGGAGGGCGGCCGCCACGATGAACAGCCCGACCTGGGCGACGACCAGCCGGCGCAGACCGAGCCTGGTCGAGGTGAGGTGCGCCCAGGCGTACCCGGCGAGCAGGAGGATCTGGAAGAACACGAGGGCGGTGTTCCACACCGCCGGCACGCCGCCGAGCCGAGGCAGCAGCATCTTGGCAACCATCGGCTCGACGAGGAAGAGCATCGCCGAGCCGAGGAGGATCGTCCCTCCGAAGACTGCCGTGACCCACCGGCGCGAGCGGGAGGGCTCATGCGTGGCGAAGGCCACCTCCCGCGGCACAGTCTGCGTCATCGGCTCTCCTCAGGACGGCACGTCATGGTGGTCCATCGGCGCCGCCGAGGTCGCATTTGAGCAAACCTGTGCGGGCGTTGGGAGGCGAAGGCCGTCGGGCGAACCCCTCCTACACTCGAACGTCCGGAGTCGCGGAGGAGCGCATGCCCGCCACAGTCATCGTCGGATCGCAGTGGGGCGACGAGGGGAAGGGCAAGATCACCGACCAGATGTCGGAGTTCGCCGATGTGGTCGTCCGGTACCAGGGCGGCAACAACGCCGGGCACACGATCGTCGTCGGCGACGAGCGGTTCGCCCTCACCCTCATCCCCAGCGGGGTTCTCTACCCCCAGGTCACACCGGTCATCGGGAACGGTTGCGTCGTCGATCCGGCCGTGCTCCTCGAGGAGATGGAGACGCTGCGCAATCGGGGCATCGACCCGGGCAAGCTGCGCCTCTCCGCCAACGCCCACCTCATCATGCCGTATCACCGCAAGCTGGATGCCGTGATGGAGCGCTACCTCGGCAGTCAGAACATCGGGACGACGAAGCGCGGGATCGGTCCGGCGTACATGGACAAGTACGCCAGGTCGGGTATCCGGGTCCAGGACCTCTTCGACCCGAAGATCTTCAGACAGAAGCTCGACGCCGCCCTCACCCACAAGAACAAGATCCTCACGAAGGTCTACAACCAGCTCCCCATGGACGACGAGCCGATCGCCGAGGAGTACCTACGGTACGCCGACCGTCTCCAGGAGCACGTGACGGATACCTCGCTCCTCGTTTGGGAGGCGATCCACGAAGGCAAGAACGTGCTCTTCGAGGGCGCCCAGGGAACCCTGCTCGACATCGATCACGGGACGTACCCCTTCGTCACGTCGTCGAACCCGACTGCGGGAGGCGCCCCGGTCGGCGCAGGGGTGGGCCCCCGCGACATCGATCGGGTCGTCGGGGTGGCCAAGGCGTACATCTCCCGGGTCGGCACCGGGCCGTTCCCGACCGAGCTCGAGGACGAGATCGGCGAGAAGATGGTCGAGATCGGCGGCGAGTACGGGACCGTGACCGGCAGGAGGAGGCGGTGTGGCTGGCTCGACGCCGTGGCGCTGCGCTACTCGGTTCGGGTCAACGGGATCAGCGAGATCGCCCTGACGAAGCTCGACGTGCTCTCGCACTTCGAGTCGCTGAAGATCGCCGTCGCCTACGACTCGCTCGACCAGCGATACAGCGAGTTCCCTCGCCAGCAACGCGTGCTCTACAACTGCCATCCGGTGTACGAGGACATGGAGGGCTGGAGCTCCGACATCTCGTCCGTCACGTCCTTCGAGCAGCTTCCGGCTCCCGCCCGCGCCTACGTCGAGCACGTCGAGGAGCTGGCAGGAGTGCCGATCACCACCGTGTCCGTCGGCCCGAGTCGGGCGGCGACCATCCGGCGCGCATGAAGGTCCTCCTCCTCGGCGGCGGGGGCCGCGAGCACGCCCTCGGGTGGAAGCTCGCTCAGAGCCCGGTGCTCACCGCGCTCGTGAGCGCCCCTGGGAACCCCGGCCTGGCGGAGCTCGGTCGGTGCATCACCTCGATCGACATCACCGATGCGGCCGCCGTGACCGACCTTGCTGCGACCGAGGCTGCCGACCTGGTGGTGATCGGGCCCGAGGCCCCACTGGCGGCCGGCGTCGCCGATGCGCTCGGCGCGGCGGGAGTGCCGGTGTTCGGCCCGGGGGCGGCCGCCGCCCGCCTCGAGTCGTCGAAGGCGTTCGCCAAAGAGGTCATGCGAACGGCAGGTGTGGCGACCGCGGCGGCGGAGGTGTTCACCGATCCGGCAGGCGCAGCCGCCCACCTCGCAGGCCGAAGCGGGCCGTACGTGGTGAAGGCGGACGGTCTGGCCGCCGGCAAGGGGGTTCTCGTAACCGAGGACTTGGAGGCCGCCACGGCGTGGGCCGCCGCATGCCTGACGGGGAGGTTCGGCGAGGCGGGCTCTGCGGTCGTCATCGAGGACCACCTCGACGGCGACGAGGTCTCGGTTCTCGCCGTCTGTCACGGCGAAACCGCCCTGACGCTCGAGGCGGCCCGCGACTACAAGCGCATCGGAGACGGCGACACGGGACCGAACACGGGCGGGATGGGCTGCTACAGCCCGCCGCGCCACCTGCCGGAGGGCCTCGTGGCGGCGACGAGGGACGACGTGATCCAGCCGGTGCTGCGTGAGTTGAGCAGGCGGGGCATCCCGTACACCGGATTCCTGTACGCCGGTCTCGTCCTCACGGCCGACGGACCGCGTGTGCTCGAGTTCAACTGCCGCCTCGGCGACCCGGAGACCCAGGTACTCATGCCGCGCCTGGCGAGCGACCTGCTCACCGTCTTGGCGGCGGCGGCTGCCGGCGAGCCGATCGACTCCCCGCTCGAGTGGCATGAGGACGCCGCAGTCGACGTCGTGCTGGCGTCTCCCGGTTACCCGGTCGGTTCGGTGTCGGGGCTGCCGATCTCCGGCGACCTGTCGGCAGGCGGCGACGTGCTGGTCTTCCATGCCGGCACGCGATACGGGGACGGCGGGCTCGAGACGAGCGGCGGCCGGGTGCTCAACGTCGTCGGGGTCGGCCCCGACGTGGCGACGGCCCGGAAGCGGGCGTACGAGCGGGCCGGCCAGATCGACTTCGAAGGCAAGCAGATGAGGAGCGACATTGGGAACTGAGAGCGCCAAGGTGGCCATCCTCATGGGATCCGGCAAGGACGCAGACAAGATGGAGCCTGCCCGCGAGGTGCTCGACGGCCTCGGGATCGCCAGTGAGGTACACGTCATGTCGGCACACCGGACCCCGGACACGGTCGCGGCGTTCGCCGCCGCCGCCCGCGAGAACGGCTACGCCGCCATCATCTGCGGCGCAGGCAAGGCTGCCCACCTGGCGGGCGCCGTCGCCGCCCACACGACGCTGCCCGTGATCGGTGTCCCCATCGCAGCAGGCAGCCTCGGTGGCCTCGACGCCTTGCTGGCGACCGTGCAGATGCCGACGGGCATCCCGGTTGCGACCGTTGCGGTCGACGGGGCGGCCAACGCCGCCTACCTGGCGGCCGCCATGATCTCCGTCACGGACGATGGCGTCGCCGCCGCCCTCGAGAAGTACCGGGAGTCGCTCCGGTCGTGATCCCCCGCTACTCCCTCCCCGAGATGTCGGCCATCTGGAGCGAGGCCCGCAAGCTCGCCGTCTGGAAGGAGGTCGAGACTCTGGTCGTCGAGGCCTGGGTGGCGGCCGGGGTGGCGCCTGCCGACGCTGCGCTTGCGCTGCGGGCCGCCCCCGAGGTGGACCCGATGGCGTGGAAGGACCGAGAGGAGGTCACCAACCACGATCTGGCGGCGTTCGTCGACGTGCTCTCGGCGACGGTCGCTGACGGAGGCGAGTGGGTTCATTACGGCCTGACGTCGTCCGACGTGCTCGACACCGCCCAGGGGGCCATCTTGAAGGAGGCGGGTGATCTGCTGACCGGCCGGGTGGAGGCGCTGCTCGGCGTGGTGCGGGCGCGGGCCGGCGAGCATCGCGACACCTTCATGGTCGGCAGGACCCATGGGATCTGGGCCGAGCCGACGACGTTCGGGTTGAAGCTGGCGACCTGGGCATTCGAGCTGAGCCGCGACCTCGATCGAATGCGCCGGGCCACCGCCGCGGTGGCTGTCGGCAAGATCTCCGGCGCAGTCGGCACGTACGCCCACACGCCGCACTCGATCGAGGCGTACGTGTGCGGCAGGCTCGGGGTCGGGATCGAGCCAGCCTCGTCACAGGTGACCCATCGCGACCGTCACGCCGAGTTCTTGTCTGCGATCGCGCTCGTGGGATCGTCGCTGGAGCGCTTCGCGACGGAGCTGCGGCAGCTGCAGCGCAGCGAGGTCGGCGAGGTGCGTGAGGCGTTCCGGTCGGCGCAGAAGGGCTCGTCCTCGATGCCCCACAAGCGCAACCCGATCACAGCCGAGAACATCACGGGGATCTCCCGCCTGCTCCGCGGTTATGCGGGCGCCGGCCTCGAGGACGTGGCGCTGTGGCACGAGCGCGACATCTCCCACTCGTCGGTGGAGCGGGTGGCGTTGCCCGACGCCTGCCTGCTGCTCGACTTCGCTCTCGTCAGGATGACGAAGCTCGTGGCCGAGCTCGTGGTCGACGCCGAGCGCATGGCCGCCAACCTGGAGGGCACGAGGGGGCTCGTCTACTCGCAGGCGGTCCTGCTGCGCCTCGTCGAGACGGGGACGGGGCGCGACGAGGCGTATCGCATCGTGCAGCGCAACGCCATGGCGGCTTGGGAAGGTGGCGGGCAGCTCCGGGATCTCCTGGCGGCCGACCCCGAGGTCGCCCTGAGTGACGCCGACCTCGCCGAGTGCTTCTCCCCGGAGCGCTTCCTCCGCAACGCCGGCGTCGTCTTCGATCGCCTCGATGCGCTCGAGGTCTGACACACGGACGTTCCCCTTCCGTTCTGGCGTCCCCGCATCGCACATGTGCGATGCGGGGACGCCAGAACGCAGAGAGCGGCGGGACCTCGGCTCGTCCCGGCTAGCTTGCGGCGATGGTCATCGGGTGTGCAACCGCGTCGCGCCTCGCGGGGTTCTCCTCAGCATGACCTCGACGACGACAACGGCAACCATCCGCGACGACAGGGCCCCGTTCTCAAGCATCGATTGGGCGCTCTTCGCAACAGTCGGTCTCATCTGGGGTGCGTCGTTCCTGCTCATCAAGGTTGGCCTGGAGGCCTTCCACCCCGCCCTCATCACGTGGGGCAGGGTGGCGCTCGGCGCAGCAACGCTCGCCGTCATGCCCCGGCCTCCTGTCGAGATCGCCAGAGAGGACCGCAAGACGATCCTGCTCCTCTCGTTCACATGGGTGGCGATCCCGTTCACCTTGTTCCCCCTCGCCGAGGAGCACATCAACTCGGCGGTGACCGGGATCCTCAACGGGGCGACGCCGATCTTCGCCGGGATCCTCGGCGCCGTCTTGTTCGACCGCGCTCCCCGCGGACCGCAACGGGTCGGCATTGCAGTCGGATTCGCGGGAGTCGTCCTCATGAGCGCAGGCTCGAGTGCGGAAGGTGGCACGGCGATCGTGGGCGTGCTCATGGTACTGGCTGCAACCGTCTTCTACGGGTTGTCGATCAATCTCGCCGGCAGGGTGCAACAGCGCTACGGCTCGATAGCCGTGATGTCGCGCATGCTGGCGCTCGCCACCGTCTGGACGGCGCCCTTCGGTCTGTGGGGCCTGCCTCGATCGACGTTCGCCATCGACGCGGCCGCCGCAGTCGCAGTGCTCGGGATCGCAGGCTCCGGGATCGCCTTCGTGTTCATGGCGACCCTGGCGGGGCGGGTTGGGGGGCCGCGCGCATCGCTGGCCACATACATGATCCCCGCCGTGTCGCTCGTGCTCGGCGTCGTGTTCCTCTCGGAGACGGTCGCTTTGGCAGCGCTCGCCGGCATCGTGCTCGTCATCGGCGGTGCCGTGCTCGCGTCGCGGAGGGAGCGGTGAACACCTGACGCTTGCCGAGGCCGCAGCCATCGGGCTCGCCGGATTTGCGGCGGGAGCAGTCAACGGCGCCGCCGGAGGCGGCTCGATCGTCTCGTTCCCCGTTCTCTTGTGGACGGGGTTCCCGGCAGTCACCGCCAACGTGACGTCGACCGTCGGCATCTGGGCCGGATACCTGGGAGGCGTCGCCGGCTACCGACGGGAAGTGCGTGCCCAGCGCGATCGGATACGTCGATTCGCGCCGGCCGCCGTCACCGGAGCGGTCGCCGGCGTGGTCGTCCTGCTGACGACCCCGGAGCGGCTGTTTCGATCGATGGCGCCGTGGCTCATCCTGGCGGCGTCCGTCCTCTTCCTCGTCCAACCGATCGTGGCGAGGGCGGTGGCGGCCACCTCGATCGGCGGCGAGAAGGCTCCCCTGCTGCACGCCGGGGTGTTCCTCGCCTCGGTCTACGGTGCGTACTTCGGCGCAGGCTTCGGCGTGATCCTGCTCGCCCTCCTCGGGGTGTTCCTCGCCGACGACCTGCAACGCCTCAACGGCCTGCGCGGGGTGATCGCGCTCACGGTGAACTGCGTGGCACTGATCCTCTTCGCCGTGACGGCGCCCGTGGCGTGGGACGCCGTAGCCCTGATGGCACCGGCAAGTTTCGTAGGAGGGTTCATGGGCGCGGTGCTCGCCAGACGGTTGCGGCCGGTGTGGTTTCGCGCCGTCGTGATCGGCTTCGGCGTCGTCGCCGGGACGCGCCTGCTCATCGTTTGAGCAGTCAGGCTCCCGACGATACGTCGAACAGCAGGACGAAGCGCGCCGTCAGCGTGTCGCCCTCGACGACGGTCGAGCCGCCGATGCCTCTCACCGCTTGGAACGGGGCGCCTTGCCGCACAACGGCGGGATCGTCGAGCAGGAAGGCATCCACCGCCGCCTCGACGTCGACGTACAGGTCCACCCCGTCGCCGGGGAGAAGGGCATCGAGGTCCCGGTAGAGGGCGCTCGTCGTCAGTCCCTCGCCTCCTCCTGACAGCACGGGACCGAGCGTGGCGGCGCTCGTGCCGATGGCGAGCGCCTCCTCGGTGATCGAGAACGCCAGCACCTCGGCGCCGTCGGCGAAGACCCGCATCATCTCGCCATCCTCGACGACTTCGACACCGTCTACCGCGAAGCTTGGGATGACTCCCTCGAGGAACCCCCGCATGCCGGCGGGGTCGTCGATACCGATCCCGCCGACGATGCCGACATCGGCGCCCAGCATGGACGAGATCAGGCCGCTGTCTGCGGGAACGACGGCGAGCGTGAACCGCCCGTCGAGGTACCCGAGGACGTCGCCGTATGGTCCGAGCGGCACCCCGGCGCTCTCCAGCGAAGCACGCAGCGCGTCCATCGCATCGGCGAAGGTCTCCTCGGCGGCTGCGACGCCGAGGTAGAAGTACGTCCCCGCCGGCAGCCCCGACACGAGCGGCGGCTCTTCCGAGCCGATCAAGGCAGGGGCGTCGCCGTCGTAGAGGAGCTTGGTCTCGGCCCAGAAGCCATCGTCGACGAGGCCGGCTGCGCCTGCGACAGCCACGAGGTTCTCATACAGCGACGAGTCGATCTCAGGGACCGCGCCTGCCCCGGCGACGCCCTCGATTGAACGGATGAGGTCCGGGATCGTGTTGCGCATGTAGAAGCTCACTCCACGGTCGGGGTCGAGGGCCGCCATCGCTCTCTGGAAGGCCGGCGTGTCGGCAATTGCGCTGCCGGACTCTGCGTCGAAGGCGCTGCGCAGGGTGGCGTCGTCGGAGGCGACGAGGAAGGTGTCTTCAGTCAGCGAGTAGTAGCCAAGGCCCGAATCGGCAACGTAGACGGTGTGTCCGTCCACGACCTCCGTACCGATCGAGCCGCCATGGTCTTCGACGGTCGACACGAGCTTCGTGACGAATTGCTCCGCCGTGGCGTGATCGCGCACGTCGATCGCGACGAGCAACCCGCTCGGGAGGCGTGAGGCGGCAGTCTGGGAGACGCCCGCCAGGTCGACCACCGCCAGCGCGGCTGAACGGCCGACCCACGGCACGACGTCCTCGGTGAGGGAGATGCCCGTCTCGCCGAGCACCTCGTCGCTGAGCGCCTCGACGATGCTGGCGAGGTCGCCTCTCTCGATCGTGCCGACGTCGAGCATCGGCCGGGTGACGGCGTCGATGATCGTGTCGAGCCGGCCGTCCTGTGTGAAGTGCAGGAAGTCGACGGTGACGACCAAGTCGGCGTCCTGCGGGATCGAATCGGCTGCGCCGAGCGGAGATCCCATCTCGTTGCGCAGCCAGGCGGCACCTGCAACCCCGGCGACGACCAGGGCACCGGCGACTCCGGTAGCGACCACCATGCTACGGCGCGATCGTTTCCGGGGCCTCGGCGCGGTCCCGCCTTCGGGCGCGTACGGGTCGAGCGGGCGCACGCCCGGCTGATCGGCAGTCGGCTGCTCGTCGCCTGAGTCCATCATCTTCCTTTCGGCTTGCCACGACTATCGGAAACACAACGAAGGCCCTTGAATCACGCCCTGCCCGCCTCGATGTCCGCCACGAGGGCGTCACCTTCCTCGCCGCAGACGACACGCAGCTCCGGGGGTCCGGCGGCCAGCCGGGCGACAACCGCCTTCCGCAGGGTGCCGTCCTCGATCGTCGAGTACAAGCTCGAGCCGGGGCATGTGGTCGCGGCGTGGTCGCGGTGGCCGGTGATCGCGTCGGCGCCGACGCCGAAACGGGCCGCAGCCCACGCCAGCACGTCGACGAGCGCACCGAGCTGCGCCTCCGGGACGCTCTGGTCGTCGAAGTTGCCCTCACAGCAGACGAGGAAGTGGCCGGCAGGGTCGTAGCGGGTTGCGGTGTCGCCCGCCTTCGTGGTGTCACGGCCTTCGTAGGCGTACCCCTTGGCGTCGATGATGTAGTGGTAGGCCAGGTCCGGCCACCCGCGGTCGTCGATGTGGAAGCGCTGGTGGCCCCGCACCATCGCCGGCGCCCGCCCGTTGTCTCCCAGGAAGGCGGCGGTGTGGTGCACGGTGAGCCGCTCGATCGTGTGGTCCTGCATCCCGTCCTCGGCGGCTCTGGCACCCCAGGACTCGCGGCAGATCACCGTCACGACGCCGTCCCCGCCAGGCGGCGAGGTGGGAGGAGGCTCGGTGGTCTCGGGGGCCGCATTCGACGTCGTCGTCTCCGGGGGCGGTTCTGTCGTCGTGGAGGCCGTCGTCGACGTGGGGGGTTCGGTGGTCGTGGGGGCGGCGCTCGTCGTCGCAGATGGGACCGTCGACGTCTCCCGGACCGTGCCGGCGGTCGTCGTCGGGCCGGCACCCCGGATCGCATCGGCGGGCGCGGCGCCGGCGGGCTCCGCGGCGCTCTCTCCCGACCGGGCGAGTCGCACACCGAACGCCGATATGCCTGCCACGCCGAGGGCGCCGCCGAGCCAGGTGAGGAACCTGCGGCGAGCGGGATCTCGTTCCGTCATGACGGGCACCGTAGGCCATGGCGAATGCAACGGGAAGCAACACCCTCGAGGCCATCCGCTGGGGCGGAACGACGCATGGCTACCATCGCCGGCGATGCTGGCGCTGAAGCATCTCGGATCGGGCAAGGTCAGGGAGATCTACGAGATCGACGAAGAGCGGCTGCTCATCGTCGCCACCGACAGGATCTCGGCTTTCGACGTCGTGCTCGAGCCGGAGATACCCGACAAGGGCAGGGTGCTCACCGGGCTCTCGAAGCACTGGTTCGACATCCTCGCCGTCCCGTGCCATCTCCTGTCGACCGACGTGACGACGCTTCCGGGGCTCGACGGTGAGTCCGCCGCCTACCTGCAGGGCCGTTCGATGGTAGTGAGACGCGCCAACGTGATCCCTATGGAGTGCGTCGTCCGCGGCTACCTGTACGGATCTTCGTGGAACGAGTATTCCAGGGGAGGCGGACCGACCACCGAGCACCTCGGCGCGGGCCTGCGGATGGCAGACCGGCTCGAGGAGCCGATCTTCACCCCGGCGACGAAGGCCGAGTCCGGCCACGACGAGAACCTCGAGGAGTCCGAGGCGCGGGCCCTCGTCGGGAGCGACGTCTACGAAGAGCTGCGCCATCGGTCGGTCGCCGTCTATCTGGAGGCGGCCGCGCTGGCGGCGGCACGCGGGATCCTGCTCGCAGACACCAAGTTCGAGTACGGGTTCGTCGACGGCGAGATCATCCTCATCGACGAGGTCCTCACGCCGGACAGCTCGCGCTACTGGCCGGAGGACGAGTGGCGGCCGGGGCATATCATGCCGTCGTTCGACAAGCAGCCGGTACGAGATTGGCTCGAGGCGCAAGGCTGGGACAAGGTCCCTCCGGCGCCCCGGCTGCCGGAGGGCGTCGTCTTCGACACGCGCACTCGCTACATCGACGTGTACGAGCGCCTCACCGGCAGCCGATTCGTGCGATGACGAAGTACCGGATCGACATCCGCCGCAAGCATGGCCTCGCCGACCCCGAAGGGGCGACGACGGCGAGAGCGCTCCACGACCTCGGGTACTCCGGGGTGGTCGACGTCAGCTTCGGACGGGTGATCTTCGTCGACACGGACGACGGCGACGCCTCCGACGTGGCTGCGATGTGCGAGCAGCTGCTCGCCAACCCTGTGATCGAGGAATACGCCATCGAGGTGGTCGAATGAAGGCAGCCGTCGTCGTGTTCCCCGGCAGCAATTGTGAACGAGACGTCGTCCATGCTCTCTCGACGCTCGGAGTCGACGCTCGCACGGTCTGGCATCGCGAGACGTCCCTCGAGGGCTTCGACGGCGTCGTGATCCCCGGCGGCTTCGCCCACGGCGACTACCTGCGCACCGGGGCCATCGCCCGTTTCTCTCCCGTGATGCGCGAAGTGGAGCGATTCGCAGACGAGGGTCGACCGGTAGTCGGGATATGCAACGGGTTCCAGGTGCTCTGCGAAGCGCGACTCCTGCCGGGCGCCCTGGTTGCCAACCGCGACCTGCGCTTCATCTGCCGTCCGGTCGACATGCGGGTCGAGAGCACAGGTTCCGTGCTCACCGGCGAAGCGTCGGTGGGAGACGTCCTGCGGCTCCCACTCAACTCGTACGAGGGGAACTTCGTGGCGCCGGCCGCCGAGCTCGAGCGGATCGAGGCGCACGGCCAGGTGCTGCTGAGGTACTGCGATCCCGACGGTGACGTCACCGACGAGGCCAACCCGAACGGTTCGTCGAACTCGATCGCCGGGATCCGCAACGAGAGCGGCAACGTCGCAGGGCTCATGCCGCATCCCGAGCGGGCGAGCGACCCGGTACTCGGTTCGACCGGAGGCGTCCCGCTCCTCGCCTCGTTGGCGACCGCACTCGTGCCCGCCTCCGCATGACGCTGGCAGAGCCGACGCACCGGACGCTGGGCATGACGGATGCCGAATACGGCTCGGTCGTCGAGATCCTCGGCAGGGAGCCCCGCCCGGCGGAGCTCGCCATGTACTCGGTGATGTGGTCGGAGCACTGTTCGTACAAGTCGTCGCGCCTCCACCTGACGCGCTTTCCGACGGAGGCGCCATGGGTGGTCGTCGGGCCAGGCGAGAACGCCGGGGTGGTCGACGTCGGCGACGGCTGGCTGGTGGCGCTCCGCATCGAGAGCCACAACCACCCCTCGTTCGTCGAGCCGTATCAGGGAGCTGCGACCGGCGTGGGTGGCATCTTGCGCGACATCTTCACGATGGGAGCGCGCCCCATCGCGGTGCTGGATCCGCTGCGGTTCGGCCGGTTGCACGACCCCCGGAGCCGCTACCTGCTCGCGGGCGTCGTCGCCGGCATCGCCGGGTACGGCAACGCCGTCGGTGTCCCCACCCTCGGTGGCGAGCTCGAGCTCGCCGACGAGTACGCCGCGAACCCGCTCGTCAACGTGATGGCGCTCGGACTGCTCCGCCGCGAGCAGCTCGTCACGCGGGCGGCCTCCGGGGTGGGCAACGTGGCCGTCCTCCTCGGTGCGGCGACGGGGCGAGACGGCATCGGGGGAGCATCGATCCTGGCGTCCGCAGCCTTCGACGAGGCGTCCGGCGCCAAACGGCCGTCCGTCCAGATCGGCGACCCGTTCGAGGAGAAGAAGCTCATCGAGGCGTGCCTCGAGCTCTACGAGGCCTCCCTCGTGGTCGGCATCCAGGACCTCGGTGCCGCCGGCATCTCGTGCGCCACGTCGGAGTGCGCAGCCGCCGGCGGCATGGGGATGGACGTCGACCTCGACGCCGTGCCGCTCAGGGAGGCGGACATGACGGCAGGGGAGATCCTCATGTCGGAGTCCCAGGAGAGGATGCTCGCCATCGTCGAGCCGTCCCGCCTGTCCGAGGTGCTCGCCGTCGCCGGCAAGTGGGAGATCAATGCCACCGAGATCGGCGTCGTGACGGCGGGAGGCATGCTGCGGGTCGTCCACGACGGCGAGCTCGTCGCCGAAGTCCCCGCCTCCTCACTGTCCGACGACGCCCCCCGCTACGAGCGGCCTGCTCTACGCCCCGACTGGCAGGACCGCCTCGCCGCCGACCGACCCGAGCTCCCCGCCGCGGTCGACGCCGGTGAGGCGCTGCTCGCCATGCTCGACGATCCCGCCCTCGGGGATCCGTCATGGATATACGAGCAGTACGACCACCTGCTCTTCCTCAACACGGTCGTGGCGCCCGGGAACGACGCAGCTCTACTGCGAATCAAGGGGACGGGCAAAGGTCTGGCCGTCTCGACAGACGGAAACGGACGCCTCTGCTACCTCGACCCGCGTGTCGGCGCGGCTCGAATCGTCTGGGAGGCCGCCCTCAACGTTGCCGTCACGGGCGCCCGACCGTACGCGGTCGTCGACAACCTCAACTTCGGAAACCCGGAGCGGCCCGAGGTGATGTGGCAGTTCGTCGAGACGGTCGCCGGCATGAGCGAGGCATGTGAGCAGCTCGGCGTGCCCGTCGTCGGGGGCAACGTGTCGTTCTACAACCAGACCGATGGCCGCGACATCTACCCGACTCCGGTGGTCGGGATGCTCGGCCTCGCCGATCCCATGCCTGCCCAGGCGCCACGCCTCGACGCAGCATCTCCCGGCATGGAGGTGTGGCTGGTCGGGCCGGCCGGCCGGAGCGACTTCGCGGCGAGCGCCTACGCCAGGGTCATCCTCGATCACCTCGGAGGGGAGCCGGCTGCGCCCGACCCAGAAGCAGGCCCGGCCGTCGTGGGGCGCGCCGTCGAGCTCGCCCACTCCTCACCGGTCCTCCACGACGTCTCGGCCGGCGGCCTCGCCGTCGCCGTGGCCGAGGTCGCCTTCCGTTCGGGCGTCGGCATCACCATCGACGTCGCAGACTGGCGCGAGCTTTTCGACGAGAGCCCCCACCGGTTCGTGGCGATCGCCCCGCCGGGGGGCGTCGCCGCAACGGAGGCCGTTCGAGCGGTTCGTCTCGGGGTCGTGACGGGCGACGATCGCATCGAGTTCGGTCGGCACGGCTCCGTCACCGCCTCCGTGGCCCGGCGGGTGTGGCGTGAGGCGCTGCCCCGGCGGCTCGGCTGAGGACGCCTTCCCTGCCCGCAATCGGTTGCCGCCCATGACGTTGCTACCGTGACCGACATGCAGCCAGACCCGCCGGTCATCGCGATCCTCGGGGCCCGGTGGCCCGATCTGGCCGTCGAAGAGCTCGTGCTCGACGGGTACCAGCTTCGCCGCTCGGACGGGTCGACATACGACGAGATCCTCGAAGCCGCCGCCGACGCCGTGGCGATCATCGCCGGGCCGAGGCCTCCTCTCGACGCCGCCGCATTGCAGGCGCTCCCCGCCAAGGCGATCGTGCGCTACGGCGTCGGAGTGGACAACGTCGACCTGGTGGCCGCCTCCGATCTCGGAAAGTGGGTCGCCAACGTGCCCGACTACGGGACGGAGGCGGTGGCGCTCCATGCGGTGGCGATGGCGCTGGCAGCCGTCCGCCGCCTGGCGCAGGCGGATCGGGCGCTGCGAACCGGCGACTGGGGCTTCAACAGCCTGCGACCCCTCCACTTGCCGTCTGCGATGACCGCCGGTGTGGTCGGTTTCGGCCGCATCGGGCGGACGGTGGCAACCCACTTCGGGGCGCTCGGGTTCTCGAAGGTATACGCCACCGACGCGCTGGCACCGATCGATCCGGACGTGGCCGAATCGGTCGTCCTCATGCGATTGCTCTCGAGCTCGACGGTCGTCAGCCTCCATGCTCCGGGAGCCGCCGACGGCACACCTCTGATCGGCCGCCCCGAGCTGGCCATGATGCGGCCGGGGAGCATCCTGGTGAACACGGCACGCGGGTCGCTCGTCGACACCGAGGCGCTCGTGGCCGGACTCGCCCGCGGCCGCCCCGCCTTCGCCGCCCTCGACGTGTTCGAGCGCGAGCCACCCGATCTGTCGGTGTTCGCCGACCTCGAAGATCGGGTCCTGCTGACACCACACATGGCGTGGTACACCGAGCAGAGCGAGCGCGACCTGCGTCGCAAAGCGGCAGAGGAGGCCCTCCGCATCCTGCGCGGTGAGCGCCCTCGATATCCGGTAGCAGAGCCGGGAGGAGCCGGATGACGAAGTCGATCTACCACATGACAAGCGGAGAGGTCGCCGCGGCACTGGCAGGCAACCAGACGGTCGTCGTCCCATTCGGCTCCGTCGAGCAGCACGGACCCCACCTGCCTTGCGGCACGGACACCATCGCCGCCAAGCTCGTCGCCGAGGAGGTGGCGGCACGCCTCGACGCGGTCGTGGTTCCGTTCGGTCCGTACGGAGTTACGCCCATCCACGCCGGCCACCCCGGCACGGTCAGCCTGCGCCGCACGACATTCGAGAGCCTGCTGGGTGACATCTGCGACGAGATGGTTGCGATGGGCGCCACGCGATTTGTCTTCGTGAACTGGCACGAGGGCAACATCGCCTCGATGGATGCCGTCGCCACCGAGCTGCAGGCGCGGCACGAAGGCGTCTACATCGCCGTGGCGCATGCCTGCTACACCGCCCAGCGCGTCTACGCCGCCGAGGGAGGCGAGCTCACCCACGGCGGCGGGATCGAGACGCTGGCGGTGATCGCCCACGATCCGTCGCTCGCCGCCGTCGAGGCCGCCGGCGAGGCGACCCGAAGCGAACACGCCGCCGCCATGGACGAGATGCGCCGCGACCGCGAAGTCCACGGCTACATCACGGACGTGACGGAGATCGACGACGACGGTTGGTACGGCAACCCGCGGTGGGCCACTGCCGAGGCGGCGGTCGGTTTTGCAGGCCGCATGGCCGACGAGATCGTGCCGGCCGTCGAGCGGATCTTTGCCTTGCGGGGTGGCGGGTGAACGTCGTCAAGGGCGCCGCCATGCGATTCGAGCAACTGCCCGGGCGCGCCTCGGCAGACCCGCTGGCAGGCATCGCCTCCGAGTCGAGCATGCGGATCGTCCGGCTGGTCGGCGGCATCGCACGCCGCGCACATCTCCATCCCCTCAGCGAGGAGGTCGTGGTCGTCGCCGCCGGCAACGGGGTCGTCTGGATCGAGGGTGAGCGGACCCCGGTTGCGCCCGGTGACGTGGTGCGCATCCCGCCCGGGGCCCGTCATGCGACGCTGCCGGCGCCGGGCACCGAGATGACGCTCCACTGCTTCTTCCCCCATCCCGACTTGGCGCACAACATCGAAGAGACGGACATCGCGTTGCACAGCGACGAGACGGACAGTGCGTTGCACGGCAAGGAGGAGGCGTGACGAGCGAGAAGGTACGGCTGGCACCGATCGGGCTCGGCAGGTGGGCGCGGGTCCTCGCCCGCGGGGCGCAGCGCGGCGACGTCATCGACCTCCACAGCTGCTTCAGTCGATCCGAGGAGAAGCGATCCGCCTTCCAAGAGGAGTTCGGCATCCCGAGGTCGGCCGAGACCCTCGAGGAGCTGCTGGCCGACGACGAGGTCGAAGGTGTCATCGTCACCACCCCGAACGACACCCACAAGCACGTGATCGTCCAGGCACTCGAGTCCGGCAAGGCGGTGTACACGGACAAGCCGATCGCCCACACGCTCGAGGACGCCCTCGCCATCAAACGTGTCGTCGAGGACACCGGAAACATCTTCGCCGTGGGCCACTCGGCGCGGCGCCTCTCCGGATGCCGAGTGATGAGACGTTGGATCGACGAGGGCAGGATGGGCCACATCTCGCTCGCCGAGGCGAACTTCTCCAACGAGCGGGGACTCGAGCTCACAACGGACACGTGGCGTTGGTATGCCGACAAGAGCCCCGGCGGGACGTTCATCCAGCTCGGGGTGCACCACGCAGACAACCTGCAGTACCTGCTCGGCCCGGTGGCGCAGGTGTCGGCCCACGCCCGGCGCCTGTACACGGCCTCCGAGGTGCCGGACGCCGTCATGGCGATCCTCGAGTTCGAGTCGGGCGCCCTCGGTTACATCGGATGCGGGTGGGCGTCGCCCGGCGTGTACCAGATCCGCCTGCAGGGAACCGAGGCGAACCTCATGTACGACCTCGACTTCACCCACTGGGACGAGTCCCACGAGGCGGACCGGTGGAGCACGCTCACCTCGCAGGCGTATCGCGACATGGTGCGACCCGCAGTAGAGCTCCCGCCGACAGACATGTTCCGCGAGCAACTCGACGAGTTCGCCCTGGCGATCCGCGGTGAGGCGACGGTCGAGGTCGGCGCAGACGAGGCGATCAGGGCCCTGGCGATCGTGCGAGCCGCCCTCGAGTCCTCGGATCGCAACGGGGAAGCCGTCGAGATTCGACCGATGCTCGAGTCGGTCGGCGCCGCCGTGTGAGAACTCAGTCCTTCGGTTCGAGCACGAACCACTCGATGAACCGCCGGCACCGGCCGGAGTCGTCGAATTCCAGCTCCCACAGGTTCCAGTAGACGTTCCCGTTCGAGTAGCTCGTCTTGCCGGTCGTGATCACCCGGTCGTCCGTGACGAGGTGCGGGTGGTACTCGGCCTCCCACGATCCGGGCTCGTCCTGGTTCGCCAGCCAGTCGTCGGCGATCGCCTGGGCACCGAAGATCGGCTCGTCGTAGGGGTGATAGCGGTGCGAGGCGTCCTCGGTGAACAGGGCCACGATGGCGTCGCGGTCGTAGGTGTGCCACGCCTCGACGTAGCGATCGAGCCAGGCCTGGATGTCGTCGGATGTCATCTCACTCCGTTCGTCCTCGAGGCGAAGACGCTACCCCCGGCCGCAGCTCGGTTCACCCTGTGAGCTTGTCGCGCAGCCATGCGAACGAGGCGGGAGCCCACTCCTGGTAGTGCTTGAAGGCGCAGTGACCGGCATCGGCGTAGACCCGGGCCTCCTTGCCGGTCACCGGGCCCGTCTCGAGCATGTAGTAGATGTTCCCGATCGGGGCGAGGTGGTCGTGCTTGCCGTTGATCATGAGCACCGGCATGGTGATCCGGTCGACCAGACCGAGCTCTGACAACGCCCATCGCGAGAAGCTCTCCAGCTCCTTCTCGGCGGTCGTCGGCGGGAACGACGGCGGCCCGTCGGGTTCGCCGTACCGGAACTCGGAGCGGCGGTTGCGTGCCTCGACGAACTCGGCGAGCTCGCCGTCGCTCATCCGGTACCCGAACGGATGGCCGGCGATGGCGACCACCGCCTTGACCATCTCGGGGTGCGTCCCTGCCAGCTGCATGACCGAGTACCCGCCCCTGCTGATCCCCAAGGCGCCGATCCGATCTGCGTCGACCTCGGGGCGGCCGGCGAGATGCTCGATGGCGGCGATCCACGCCTTGACAGACTCCGGCTCGTATGGGAACGGCGTCTCGCCGGTGCCCGGGCCGTCCATGACGAGCGTGGCAAGGCCCTCGGCCATTGCCATCTCACCCGCCCAACCACGGTCCTCCTTGAAGACGTCGGCACCGCACATGACGAGCACTGCGGCGACCGGGGCGTCGATGGAGCCGCGCGGGGCGCGGAAATGGGCGCGGATCGTCTTGCCCTCGCACGGGATCTCGACGACCTCGAGCGGGGGATCGAGGTACCGGGATGCCTTGCGGTACGCCCGGGCGCAGTCGTCCGAGATCGCCCGCTTCTCGGCGGTGATCTCGCCCGGAAAGCGACCGATGGCGTAGAACGTCTTCGCCTGGAGGTACTCGCGCCGGGCGTCGAGGTCCTCGCCCGCCTCTGCGAGGCGATCGCCCTCTGCCTCGTGGCGCCTGCCCGCCGCCGACCACACCGGGATCCACTTGTCCTGGGTGGTTCCCTCGAGTGAGGCGACGAGGGACCGCAGCTCGTCGACGTCTTCGATCATGGAGAGCCAGCGCCGGTAGAACCCGCCGTGCTTGACCACGAACGGGTCCTCGTCTGCGGTGAACTCCAGGGCCTGTGTCTCGGCGGTCATCGCTCGCCCTTCCTCGTCGGCTACCCACGTAGGGTACCGAGCCTCCCTGCAATCGTTTGGGGCCACCTCACCGCCCAATCCACCGGCGAGCCGGCAACCGGCTCCGCCGCCCGCTGAGCTCGACGACCTCGCCGAGATAGCCGTCTCTCGTCGGCTACGCCGCCGGGAGAGACATGCCGCCGTGCCGGTGACGTACCCTGCCGGGGATCAAGAGGTCTGGATGATCGATCGGGCGGAGCTGAGGGCGCGCTACGAGGAGTGGGTGGAGCGGATCGGGCGCGACCACGGCGCGGCGAACAACCGTGTCAACGGCCATGCTTGGTTCTCCCCCCTCGCCAAGCCGCTGGCGCAGTCGACGGTTGCTCTCGTGACGACCGCCGGAGCTCACCTGGACGACCAGGAGCCGTTCAACACGGCCACCTCGCATGGTGACCCCACCATTCGGACCATCCCAGCCGACGTCGACTCGGCGCGCTTGCGGTTTGCGCACACCCACTACGACACCGCCTCCGCCGAGGATGACCCGAACGTCGTGCTACCGATCGACCGGGTCCACGAGCTCGTCGCCGCCGGGCGCATCGGTGCCAGTGCCCCGTTTCACATCGGGATGATGGGGTTCAATCCCGACCCGTCGAGGGTCGCCGACGAGGCCGGGCCACTGGTGGCACGCCTGCTCATGGAGGCAGGCGTCGATGCCGTCGTCCTCGTTCCGGGCTGACCGATGTGCCACCGGTCGGTCGGGCTGGTCCAGGGCGAGATCGAGAGAGCAGGGATCCCGACGGTCAGCCTCACGATGCGCCCGGAGATCACCGCCAACATGAAGGTGTCGCGAGCGGCTTGGGTTCGCTTTCCACTCGGCAACCCACTCGGAGAGCCGCACCAGCCTGCCCAGCACCACCTCGTCCTCTCCGACTTGCTCCACTTGCTCGAGACCGCAACCGAGGCGGAGAGCCTCGTCGAGCTGCCGTACCGCTGGCGCCGCTGGGAGAGGTGGATTTGACCGAGCCGATCCACCAGCAGGTCAGGGGCGCCACCGAGCCGATGGAGGCGGCGGTCTATGCCCTGCTCGAGCGGCTCGACGGTTACCGATCGACGATGGAGAGGCTCATCGCCGAGCAGGAGGCGACCGGCGAGCCGAACGAGGCCCTGGTGCGAAGGCTCCGCCAGTTCATCGCCAAGGCGGAGAGGATGACTGCGATCGTCGAGGACGAGGTCATCACGGAGCTGCTCTTCTGCATCGACAGGCTCTTCTCGGTGAAGGACGCCGAGGAGGGCACCTTCATCTGACCTCCGAGACGGCGCCGGACGGCTGGGCCGTCCGGAGGATGGTCTCGGGCGTCGCCCCGGACGGCGCCGATCGGCCTACCACGCACTCGCTACGCTCGCTTCCAGTGTCAGGCCGTGCTTTGTCCGAGGCTCGTACGCTCACAGATCCCGTCGATGTCGGCATGGTCGGGAGCCGGCGGGATCGATGCGGCGATGGAGCCTGACGACGCCGGCGCTCCTCCGGTCGGATGCGGCGAGGCCGTGATCCACGAGCGGCTCGCCGACCTGCCGCGCCATCCGGACGACGCCACGGTCTACCCACGGCCGGTCGCGCTCGCCCGTGTCCATCAAGACGAGGCGACCGGCGCCGTGCACCACGTCATCCGCTATCCGGCCGGACTCGGGGCGTTGGCTCATACCCACCGCTCGGCGCACACCATCCCGGTTCTCGAGCGACGGCTCGTCGCCAACGGGGAGGTGATCGGCCGTGGGGGCTATGCACACTTTCCGGCCGGCCGGGTGATGCGGCACACAACTACCACCGAGGAGCCGTGCCTCTTCGTCACGATGTTCGACGGCCCCGTCACCACCGAGCTCGCCGAATGACGAAGGTCTTCATCGTCGACGCCTTCTCCGAGGGGCCCGGTACCGGCAATCCGGCAGCGGTCGTCCTTCTCGACCGGCGGCGGGACTCCGATTGGATGACCGCCGTGGCCGCCGAGCTGAACCAGCCGGCAACGGCGTTCGTCACGGATGCGGTCGACGAGCGGTACCCGCTGCGCTGGTTCTCCCCGGCCGTCGAGCTGCCACTGTGCGGCCACGGCACCCTGGCCGCGGCCCACGTGCTCCACCACGAACGAGGCGAGCGCTCCCCGCAGTTCGCCACGATGCGCGGGTCGATCTCGGCGTCGTCGTCGCCGCAAGGCGTCGAACTCGACTTTCCGGCGTCCTCGCCGCAGCCGTCCACGCCGCCACCCGGGCTGCTCGAGGCGCTCGGGCTCGGTGCAGCGAACATCGCCTCCTGCGACGACACGATGATCGTCGAGGTCGACTCGCCGGAGACGGTCGCCGCCTGCCGACCAGACCTCGAGGCGGAGGCCTTCGGCGTCCTGCGCAGCGTCGTCATCACCGCCGCGGGCGGGCACGACGTCGACATCACCTCGCGAGTGTTCGCTCCGAAGGCGGGCATCCCCGAAGACCATGCAACGGGCTCGGCTCATTGCCTGCTGACGTCGTTCTGGTCCGGTCGACTCGACAAGACCACCCTCGATGCCCGGCAGGCGTCACCGCGCGGCGGCAAGCTTCAGGTGGAGCTGCGCGGCGACCGGGTGGCGCTCCGCGGGAGAGCGCGGACCGTTCTCACAGGCCGGCTCCTCCTCTGACAGATATCGCTCGACGATGCAAGCCGCCGGGAGACGGCGGCGCCTCCGCGTCACCTCCCGGGAAAGGCGGGTGCCATCTCGCCAAGCAGTCTGGCGACATTGCCGCTCGTGATGAGCGCTCGCTGGTCGCTCGTCAGCCCGGCGACGCCATCGAGCGTGGCGAGCGGGTTCAGGTCACCTGCTTCGAACGGGTAATCGGTGCCGACGACGACGTGATCCGCCCCGACGAGGTCGATGAGGTAACGCAAGGGGGCTGGATCGTGCAGCACAGTGTCGAAGTAGAGCCGCCCGAGCGCCTCCTTCGGCGGGACGGCCGTGTCCTTCCCGACGAGATCGGGCCTCGTCTCCCATGCGTGCTGGATGCGCCCGATCTGGTACGGAAGGAAGCCGCCCCCGTGGACGAGGCAGATCCGCACGTCCGGGTGCCGATCGAGCACACCTGAGAGGACGAGCTTGGCGGTCGTGATCGTCGTCTCGGTTGGTCGTCCGACGCTGTTGTCGAGACCGTAGGAGCCGAGCTCGACGCCGGGGAGTGGATCCATGGGGTGGATCATCACGATGCAGCGCAGCTCGGCGGCGGTCTTCCAGAACGGTTCGAGATCGAAGGCGATGAGCTCTCGGCCGTCGATCGTCGTCGCGATCTCCACACCCACCATGCCGAGATCGCCGACACAGCGGCGCAACTCGTTTGCGGCAGCTTCGGGGGCCTGGAGAGGAGCGATGCCGAAGGCAAGGAGCCGGTCGGCGTGCCGGGCCGCCTCTGCGGCGAGGGCGTCGTTGACCCGCCCAGCCCACGTGACTCCGCGTTCCACGTCGAGGGCGTGCGCCGTCAGGTTCACCCAGCTCGAGATGATCTGCACGTCGATGCCGGCTCGATCCATCGCCTCGATGCGGGCGCTCATGTCCACCAGATCGCGACGGAGCGGGATCGTCCTGACCCGGTCGGCGATCACGATGCGCCGGTCCCCGTCGAACACGACGCCGAGCTCAGGCCCCTCCGACTCGATGAGGGTCACCACGGCCTCCGGCACCCCGTGGGCGTGAACGTCGTACGTCACCCAGCCGCCCCGTCCATCCGTGCCGCCAGGAGGACGTCCGGCTCGAGGATGTACGCACCCCCGTTGACCCGGTCCGTGGCGTAGACGAGCTTGTCGGCCGCCACCCACACGTCGTTGATCTGAGCCGCCTGCTGTCCCTCGGGACACTCCGGGATCCAATGGGCGATCTCGACGGGCGCGGCCGGGTCGGCGGTGTCGTACACACGCAGGCCGGCGTTGAAGTACGTGACGAACATCAGCTCCTCGCTGCGGTAGCTGCCCGGACGGTTCTCGTGGAGGGAATGGGCGCCGAAGCGAAGCCCCCTCTCGCAGAAGTCGCCCTCGGGGACGGGGCAGATCGAGAGCACCTGCGGATCCGTCTCATCCGACACGTCGACGATCCTCACCATGTGGCGCGGCCCGGTGCACCCATCCGTGATCGCCTCGTCGGTCACGACGACGAGGTCCCGTGACGGCAGCGGAAGAGCCGTGTGGGTATGGCCGCCCTCGTCCCAAGTGAGCCGCGACACCACCACCGGTCTCACCAACTCGGCGATGTCGAGGATCACCATTCCCGAGTCCCACAGGCCGAGGTAAGCCCTGTCTGCGTCGACCAGGCCGTGGTGCACGGACCGATCCTCGCCGTCGGGCCAATCGGGAACCTCGCCCTCGCCGGTCCGCATCCCCGGCCACCACCAGCGGCCCGCTTCCTGCGGCCGCTCCGGATCGGCGAGGTCGAGGATGCACCAGATCCGGCCGCCGTACCCATCCGGCGTGGCGGAGAGGTAGGCGTACCTGCCTCCCTCGTACACGATTCGGTGCACACCTGCGCCCGTCGAGTGCCAGAAGCCGATCTGTTTCGGGTCGAACGGGTCTTCGAGGTCGTACACCGCCAGCCCTGCCGACTCCCATGACTCGCTCCGGAACCGCTCGTGGTTCGTGAGGAGCAGCCCGTCAGCGACCTGCACCTTGTGGGTGTGGCCGCCCGCCGGAGCCGGCCACTGGCGTACGACGGTCGGGCTGGAAGGCTCGGAGACGTCGAGGATCGACGTGCCCATCCTGCTCGGCCCGAAATGGCCGACGTAGAGGGCGTCGCCCTGGCGCATGAGCTGCATCCCGTCGCCGTGTCCGTCGAGGTCGCTGTGACCGACGAGCGAGAACCCGGCCGCCGACCCCGGATGTCCCACGTCAGTCGCTCACCAGCGAGGGCATGGCGACCTCGGCTCCGCTCCCGGCGGCGTCGACTGCGGCCTGCAGCTGCCCTTGGCTCGTGCCGAGGGTGCGCAGCCACCGCTGACCGCCGAACGTGAAACCGATCCAGTAGCCGAGCTCGACGAGCTCGGGCTCGGTGAACTCCGCCAGCAGTTCGTCCCACATGACGTCGTCGGCGGTGGTCGGGTCCCACATGATGGCGTCGGCGTAGCGCATCGCCAGCTTCTGCCGCGGGGTGTAGTCGTCGGACGTCTGGTAGTGGAGGAGGGCATCGAGCTGCTCCCGGCGTCCCCTGATCTCCCTGGCGACCCCCTGATTCGAGCAGTAGGTGCACTCACCGGAGAGGGCGATGTATGCCCGCAGCAGTTCCTTCAGGCTGAACTCGACGACGCCATCGTGGTAGATCCACTCCCTGGTCTTCGTGAACGATCGCATCACGCCGGGTTGATGGGCTCTGATCGATTGGAACTCCGGCCCGGGCCTGCCGGCAGCCATCGCCTCTTGCAGCCAGCCCCGGCACTCCTCGTCCTCGATGTCGTCCGGCAGGTTGAACCCGATCCTCGCCATCTCGACCTCACCTCCCCGATCCGTTCTGGCGTCCCTCCGTCGCATTCTTGCGATGGGGGGACGCCAGAACGTCCACCGCAACCGATTGCGGTCGAGGGTAGTAGCGTGCCGGAGGTCACGCAGGAGGGAGGTTGCGATGGCGAAGGTGATGAAAGCGGCTGCGCTGCCTGCTCTGACGTCGACGAGAGACGGGCGCGACAGAGTCGATCTGGTCACCGAGGAGACGTTCGGGCTGACGGACCTGCGAGCCGACAGGATCACGTACCACCCCGGCGACACGGCCGCCGCCCACTACCACCGCGACGCCAAGCACTTCTTCTTCGTGCTCGAAGGACGAGGTCGACTCCATGCGGCAGGGGACCCGGTCGAGCTCGACGCCGGCGACGTCGCCCTCGTGGAGGAGGACGAGGTCCATTGGTTCGAGAACCCGACGAACGAGGTGTTCTCGTTCATCGAGCTGTGGGTGCCCGCCCCCTCGGAGACGGTCTGGGTGACGGACGACCGCTGCACCTGGGCGCCCTCACCGTCGGCAGCGGCGGTCTGAGACGATGCCTCGGATCCCGTACGCCGACGTCGACGGACTCGATCCGCACGACCGCGACATTCTCGAGCACGCCCGTTGGAACGGCACGCCCCGGCCGGAGAGCCAGGCAATCAGGGCGAACGTCCCGGCCGTCCTCCACGCCTTCACGAGGGCGTGGCGTGAGACCTTCATCGAGGGCGTCGTCGACCACTCGATCAAGGAGCTGTGTCGGGTCTTCGTGTCCCAATCGATCGCATGCCACTACTGAGGGGTGCAACGCTCCGTCCAGGCTGGACGGCAAGGCCTCACGGAAGCGGACTACGACGAGCTGCTCGACTTCGCGTCCTCGGATCGATTCACGGCGCGCCAGAAGGCGGCGCTCACGTATGCCCAGGCCATCGTGTGGGATGCGTCGTGGGCGGACGATGCAGCCTGGGAACGGCTCGGCGAGCACTTCACCGCGCCGGAGCTCGTCGAGCTCGGGTTCTTCATCGCGCTCACGCTCGGCCAGCAGAAGTGGATCAAGACGCTCCACATCGATCATCGCGAGGTGCTCGGCGACACGAGCGTCGGCCTGGCGGCACACGATCCCGAGAGCTGAGCGGCAGATGACGGCGGTGGCGTGACGGCTGCAGCGAGGTTGCAGCCGCGGCAGGCGAGGCTCGCCGTCGTCGGCATCGGGATCCTGGCCGTGACGGCGGCGGGCTTCGTACGCGCTCCCCTCCTGCCGGACATGGGGCGGGCCCTGGCATTGAGCGACACGGCTCTCGGAGCGATCGTCTCGTGTTTCGCCTTCGGGAGGATCCTCGCCGACATCCCGGCAGGCCGGCTCACCGACCGTGTTCCGTCCGGGCTGATGATGGCGACGGGTGCCGCCCTCGTCGGTGCCGGCAGCGTCGTGTCCGGCCTGGCGCCGGGACCGGCCGCCGCCTTTGCCGGTGCGTTCGTGCTCGGGATCGGCTCGGCCTGGACGAACACGACCGGTCTGGCGACGTTCGCGGCCGCTCCGCGCCACCGCCGAGGAGTGTCCATGTCGGGGTTCGCGGCATCCCTGATGGTCGGCCAGGCCTTCGGACCGACCCTGGGTGGAGCCGTCGCCTCCGTGTACGACTGGCGAGCGGGGTTCTTGTCCGGTGCGTTCGTGGCAGTGGCCGTCGCCCTCGTCTTCCTGGTGTTCTTCAGGCATTCGCCGCCGCGCCACCCCGCAACCGCGGCGCAGGACCCGCTCGGCGACGCCGGCGAGCCGAGACGCCTCGTGCTCGCCTCCCTCTACCTGCTCCCGGCCGCCCAGTTCGCCATCGGTGCATCTCTGCTGCAGACCCTCATTCCGATCGTCGGCGACGGCGAGCTCGACCTGACTCCGGGCGTGATCGGCCTGGCGATCGGTGGCGGAGGGCTCGCCCGCCTCGTCGGGGTGCTCGTGAGCGGAAAGATCTCCGACACCCACTCGAGACGCTGGGCCCTCATCCCGGGGCTGGCGATCCAGCTGGTGGGGCTGATCGTCTTCGCGCTGAACGGCTCGCTCGTGGGATGGATGATCACGATCCTGCTCACGTCGCTCGGCTCATCGGCGGTCAACGTCGGTGCGACCGTCCTCGCCGACCTCAGCGAGGGCAGCAAGCTCGGCCGCAGGCTCGGGCTCTTCCGGGTGACGGGCGACGTCGCGCTCCTCATCGCCCCGCTCGTCGCAGGTGCCCTCTACGACTCTGCCGGCAGGGCAGTCGCCATGGTCCCGCTCATCGTCTTCGTGGCCGTCATCCTCGGCTTCTCTATGCGGGTGGTCCCGGAGACCCTCCAGCGGGGACCGTCGCGGCCGACGTGAGCGGCACAATCGATTGCTGCCTACGATGCCGTCCCGAGAGGAGGAGCGCCACATGCCTCGGATCCCATACCCGGACCTCAGCTCGATCACGGACCCCGAGATCATCGCGGCTCTCGAGCGTGCCCGTGAGTTCGGGACGCCGCGGCCGGAGAGCCAGGCGATCAGAGCCCACGTCCCTGCCGTCCTCAAGTCCTTCACGCAGGCTTGGATGGACACGTTCGTCAACGGTGTCGTCGAGCACGAGCTCAAGGAGCTGTGCCGCGTCTACGTGACGAAGACCGTGCAATGCGGCTATTGCGCCGCGCAACGCTCGGTCGAAGCCGCCGTCGACGAGGACAAGTACGACGAGCTGCTCGAATACGCCAGGTCCGATCGTTACACGGAGAGGGAAAAGGCGGCGCTCGCCTACACGGACGCCATCGCCTGGGATGCCGACCTCGCCACAGACGAGGTCTGGGAGAGACTCCACCGCCACTTCACTGCTCCGGAACTGACCGAGCTCGGCTTCTTCGTGGCCCTCACGCTCGGCCAGCAGCGATGGTTGAAGACGCTCGACCTCGGTCACAGAGAGCTGCTCGCCGACACGGACGCTGGCTTGATGGCAACCCACGAGGCCTGACTCGTCGGCGCGTCGTCCCACTGCGGTCAATCGTTAGCCGGTCCACGCCCCCCGGCCGCGCTCACAGCTCGCAGTCGACGACGGTCGCACCGCTGACGCAGGTATCCGTCCCCGTCCCCCCGTCGAGGTCGTCCTCGCCGGAACCGCCGAGGAGCGTGTCGTCGCCCGCATTGCCTCTCAGCGCATCGTCGCCGCCGCGCCCGAGCAAGCGATCGTCGCCGCCCCGGCCGGCGAGCACGTTCGCCCCCGGCTCGCCGCCGATGGTGTCGTCGAATCGCGACCCGATGACGTTCTCGACGGAGAACAGCAGCGCACCCACCGATCCGGACGCCAGGCTCCCGCCGGAGCCGTTGTCCCTGAGATCGACGTCGACGGGCCCGGGCGATCCTGACGCGTCGACCGTGTCCCTTCCACCCCTGCCGAACACCTCGTGGTCGCCCACCAGGATGACGAACCGATCCGCACCCTTGCCCCCCACAGACCAGTTGAGGTTCTCCCTCGGCACGATGACATCGCGGCCCGCCCTGCCGTTGATGGCGTCGATGCCGCCGCCACCGATCAGCGAGTCGTCGCCCTTGCCGCCGTCGAGCTGGTTGTCTCCCCCGCCACCGCGGATCTCGTCGTTCCCGCCGCCTCCGCAGATGAGGTCGTCGCCGCCTCTGCCGTCGATGACGTCGTCGCCGGGGCCCCCCCAGATCACATCGGCACCGGCGGTGCCGATGAGGGCATCGCCTGTGCCGGTGCCTGCGATCGTCGCCACCTGGCCCATGCACTCGGGAGGGGCGCCCATGGCGCCCGCAGGCACTGCCAGCAGCGCCGCCGGGACCGTCGCGATGATGAGACGCATGCGCTTCATGACGACGTCACCAGTCGGCGGCGATGTACTTCGTCTCGAGGAACTCCATCATCCCCTCGTGGCCTCCTTCACGGCCGAGGCCGCTCTGCTTCACGCCGCCGAACGGGGCGGTCGGATCGGAGATCAGCCCGCGGTTGATGCCCACCATCCCGGTCTCGATGGCCTCGGCGGCCCGCATCGCTCGCGCCAGGTCCCCTGAGTAGACGTAACCTGCCAGTCCGAGGTCGGTGTCGTTCGCCAGCGCGATGGCCTCGTCGTCCGACTCGAACGTGACGATCGGGGCGACCGGGCCGAACACCTCCTCGGCCAGTATCGGGTCGCGCGACGTCACGTTGGTGAGGACGGTGGGCTCGAAGAAGAAGCCGGGACGGTCTGGAGCCCCTCCACCGGTGGCGACGGTCGCCCCGGCCCCGACCGAGGCGCCGACGAGCTCCCCCAGGTCCTTCTGGGCGGCGGCATTGATCACCGGTCCCAGCTCGACTCCGGGCTCCAACCCGGGACCGGTCTTCACGGCCGCCATGGCGGCGGCGAACCTCTCCGAGAAGTCGGCGGCGACGGCCGAATGCACGAAGAAGCGGTTGGCCGCGATACAGCTCTGGCCCCCGTTGCGCATCTTGGCGATCATGGCGCCTTCGACGGCGGCGCCGATGTCCGCGTCGTCGAAGATGACGAACGGGGCGTTACCGCCGAGCTCCATCGAGGCGTTGACGATGCGATCCGACGCCATGGCGAGCAGCTTGCGACCAACGGCCGTCGATCCGGTGAACGAGAGCTTCCGTACCCGCCGGTCGGCGAGCATCGCCGCGGCGACCTCTCCCGAGCGACGCGACGGGATCACGTTCACGACACCGGGCGGCACACCTGCCTCGGAGAGCAGCTCGGCGATCGCCAGCGCCGTGAGCGGCGTGTCGGATGCCGGCTTGAGGATCACGGTGCAGCCGGCCGCCAATGCCGGACCGATCTTTCTGGTAGCCATCGCCGCAGGGAAGTTCCACGGAGTGATCAGGAGCGACACGCCGACCGGCTGGTGGATCGAGATGATGCGCTTGTCCCCACCGGGCGCCAGTTGGATCTCGCCGACGTTGCGAATGGCCTCGCCCGAGTACCAGCGGAAGAACTCGGCCGAGTAGATCACCTCGGAACGAGCCTCCGGCAGCGCTTTGCCCATCTCGAGCACGATGAGCTCTGCGAGCTCGTCCGCCCGGGCGGTCATCATCTCGAAGGCGGTCCGCAGGGTCTCGCTGCGCCGGCGAGGCGACACCGCCGACCATGCCGGCAACGCCTCGTTGGCTGCGTCGACAGCGGCAATGGCGTCGTCCGTCGACGCCGACGCCACCGCGGCGATGGACTCGCCGGTGGAGGGGTCGAGGACGTCGATCTCCGCCCCGTCAGACGACGGCATCCACTTGCCGCCGATGTGGAGGCCTGTGTGGCCCGAGTCGATCAGTTCACGCAGCACGTGCGGCATCCTCTCCTCGTCGCTCGGTGCGGCCGTCCGAGCATCAGGACAGGCCGTCCGAGACCTCTCGATCTTCGGACTCAAGAGTACGCCCTGCGGCCGAGGCCTCCATCTCGAGAAGCGCCCCGAAGTCCTGGTCGCCGTATCCGCGCCCGATCCCCTCGATGATCATCTCGTGAACCAGGGCCGCCGTCGGGAGCGGCACGTCGAGCTCCCTGCCGGTCGCCAGACCGAGCTCGAAGTCCTTGCGAAGGAGGTGCCACGTGAACGTCGGTGTCCAGTCGAGGTTGACGAGAGCCGGTGACTTGTATCGGGTGAACGTCGAGCCCATGACGCTGTCGTTGAGGAAGTCCAAGAAGTCGTACCGCGAGACGCCGGCGGCCTCGGCGAGCATGGTGATCTCGGCGAGCGACTGGCTGACGACGCCGAGCATGAGGTTGTGGCACAGCTTGACGAGGCGGGCCTCGTCCGCCTCACCTACGTACGTGACCTTGCGGCCGAAAGCCTCGAGATAGGGCAGTGCCTCCTCGTAGGCGGCCGCCGGGCCGGAGACGACGGTCGTCAGCTTGCCGGCCCGCACCACCTTGGGGTTCCCGCTCACAGGAGCGGCGAGGACGCTCGTACCCAGCTTGACGCCCGACTCGCGCAACTCGGCCGCCGTCACCGGGTCGATCGTCGTCGCGTCCACCAGGATGCCGGGATGATCGTCGCCCGAGAGCACGCCTCCCGGGCCGAGGGTCACGTCGAGGACGTCCTGAGGACCGCCGACCATCGTGAAGACGATGTCCCGCCCGGCGAGGTCGGCGGGCGACCCGACCACGGTGGCGCCCAGCTCGGCGAGTGGCTCGGCCTTGGCCGCCGTCCTGTTGTAGACCCAGAGGTCATGGCCCGCTTCGAGGAGCCTCTCGCAGAGGGCCGAGCCCATGCGCCCGGTCCCGATCCAACCGAGGTCGTGTGCGGCATGATCCATAGAGAGGCCCTCCCTGATACTCCTGCAATCGATTGTAGTCACGGGCGATCGGAGCCTCGACCCGCGGTACACTCGCCACCCGTGACGGAGGCCACCCTGCGATGAGCCCAGAGACCGAGCGCACGCTGTACGACTACTCCACCAGGGAGACGAGACGGCCGGGCGAGCTGGCAGACGGCCTCGCCTTCGACATCGACAGGGACACGAGGCTCGAGCTCTACACCCGGCTCCAGGAGCTGCGACAGGTCGAGAAGAAGGCATACGACCTGTTCATGGAGAACCTCGTCAAGGGCACGAGCCACCTCTCGCTCGGGATGGAGGCGGTCTCCGCAGGCTTCGGTGCGGCGATGCGTGCCGACGACTACACGTTCGCCACGTACCGGGGGCACGCCCACACGCTGTCGAGGGGCGTCTCGTTCGAAGCAGTGCTCGCGGAGCTCCTCGGGAGGGCGAACGGCTTGCTCGGCGGCAAGGGGGGCTCGATGCACCTCACGGACGTCGGCAAGGGCATGATGGGCTCCTACGCCATCATCGGCGCCCACCTCACCATCGCCAACGGGGCGGCCTGGTCCGCCCAGATGCGTAACAGCGGGCAGGTGGCCGTGTGCTTCTTCGGTGACGGTACGACGAACATCGGGGCGTTCCACGAAGCCCTCAACCTGGCGGCGATCTGGGATCTCCCCGTCGTGTTCGTGTGCGAGAACAACCTCTACATGGAGTACACGCCGATCGACCTGATCACCGCCGTCGAGCACCCGGCCGCCGACAGAGCCGCGGCCTACGGGCTGGACCCGATCCTCATCGACGGCAACGACGTCGACGAGGTGTACACCACCGCCGTCGCGGTGCTCGACAGAGCGCGCCGAGGAGGGGGCCCATCGCTCGTCGAGGCCGTGACGTACCGCACAGGAGGCCACAGCAGGGCAGACCCGGGCAAGTACCGGCCGGCAGACGAGGTCGAGGCGTGGAAGCAACGCGACCCGGTCGTCGTGTACCACCAGCGCCTGCTTTCGATCGGGGTCGGTGAGGACGTGCTCGCATCGATCACCGCCGACGTCGCCGAACGTGTCGCCACCGCCACCGAGGCCGCCAAGGCCGGCCCGCTGCCGTCCGAGGACATCATCCACACCGAGGTGTGGGCCGACGGGGGTTCGGCGTGGCGGAACTGAGCTACCGCGAGGCCGTGGCGTACGGCATCGCCCAAGAGATGCGTCGCGACCCATCCCTCGTGATGCTCGGCGAGGACGTGGCAGCGGCCGGGGGCGTGTTCAAGACGACCGTCGGGCTGCTCGACGAGTTCGGCCCGAGCAGGATACGAGACACGCCCATCTCCGAGCAGGCCATCCTCGGCGCCGCCATGGGGGCCGCCATGACAGGCATCCCCGTGATCGCCGAGATCATGTTCAGCGACTTCCTGGCGGTTTGCTGGGACATCGTCGCCAACGAGATCGCCAAGACGCGCTACATGACAGACGGCCAGGTGACGCTGCCGATGGTGATCCGCACCCACAACGGAGGAGGATCACGATTCGGGGCCCAGCACTCCCAGAGCGTCGAGAACTGGTGCATGATGATCCCGGGGCTCAAGGTCGTCGCTCCGTCGACGGTGCACGATGTCGTCGGGTTGCTCGCCTCGTCTGTGAGGGATCCCGACCCGGTCGTCTTCTTCGAGCACAAGTCGCTGCTCGCCACGAAGGGCGAGATCCCGGACGGTGAGATCGTCGAAAACCTCGGGGTCGCCAAGGTGCTGCGGGCGGGCAGCGACCTCACGATCGCGGCACTGGCGCTCATGGTCCCGCGGGCCCTCGAGGCGGCGGAGCTCCTGGCGCTCGAAGGCATCTCCGCGGAAGTGGTCGACGTTCGCAGCCTCGTGCCGCTCGATACCAAGACGATCCTGGGCTCGGTCGAGAAGACCGGGAGGCTCGTGACCGTCGAGGAGAACCCGCGGCTCTGCGGCTGGGGCGCTGAGATCGCATCCTTGGCGGCCGATGAGGCGTTCTGGGCCCTCGACGCCCCGATCGTACGGATCACGACTCCCCACGTCCCGCTCCCGGCGGCCGACGTGCTCGAAGACGCCACGATCCCCTCGGTCGACCGGATCGTCGAGACCATCAGGAAGACATGGACCTGAGCGCCGGGGCCGCCGGGGATCCGGGCGGCCGCCCGAGCTCCTGTGGCGGCTGACGCATACTTCACGACCCGGGACGGCGTGTGGTTCGTGCCGAGCGACTTCGCCCGTGGGCCGTGGGACGCCGAGTCGTGCCACGCCGGGCCGCCGACCGCCCTCATCGTCAGGGCGCTGGAACGTCTCGTGTCCCACCAGGCGCTGGCGAGGCTGACGGTCGAGCTGAGGCGCCCGATCCCGATGAGCGGCTTCGCGATCGAGGCGGAGGTGCGGCGGACGGGCCGGTCGGCGACGTTCACCGCCGCCAGGTTGACGGACGATGACAGGGTTCTCGTCGAGGCGTCGGCCACGCACCTGCGGGCGCTCGAGCATCTCGACGTCGCCACGGCACCGTTCGACCTCCCCGATTTCTCGTCGGCCGTGCCGGGGCCCTTCCCGATAACGGACACGCGCCACGGGTTGCAGGCGTTCAGCTCGTCCATCGAGGTCCGTTACGACCCGTCGCAGTCGCAGGGCTCGGGAGGGCCGACGACGGTGTGGATGCGTACCATCCCGATCCTCGCGGACGAGGAGCCTTCACCCATACAGCGCCTCTGCCCGCTGGCGGACTCAGGCAACGGGATCAGCTACAACAACTACCTCGACAAGATCCTCTTCATGAACCCGGACCTCACGCTGGCGGTGCATCGGCAGCCGGCGAGCGAGTGGGTCGGGTCACGGGTGCGCTCTCACTGGCACACGGACGGGACGGGCCTCGCCGATGCCGAGCTGTTCGACACGATCGGTCCGGTCGGGCGCGCCACGCAGAGCCTCCTCCTCATGCCGGCGCCCTAACCGGTGGAAGCGGCGCCGCCGCCGGGGAACCTACAATCGATTGCAGTGTCTTCACCCGGCCGTTCGATGTTCGGAGCGCCACCATGAGTGGCGTCCTGTGGGCAGCCGGAGCCGGCATCGGCTTCGGCCTGTTCCAGGCTTTCCACCGGAGGGCGAATGCGTTGATCGACGCCTTCGGGGCGACATTCGTGCTGCTCGTCATCGCCTCGCTCACCGTGGGCACGGTCGCATCGCTGACCGAGGATGTCTCGATACTCGCATCGACGCCGGGTTGGGCATTCGGAGCGTTCGCCCTGGCAGGGCTGGTGCAGTTCTTCGGGGGATGGACGCTGCTCAGCCTCAGCCAGCGGCGTGATGGGGCAGCTCGCACGGGAGTCGCCATCGCAGCGACGCCGCTCATCGGGAGCGTCGCGGCGGCCATCTTCCTCGACGAGCCGCTCACTGCGATCGCCGCCGTCGGGGTGATCCTGGTCGTGGTCGGTGTCGTCCTCATCGCCAGGCGAGACGGCGTGACCGGCTCCGGGCTTTCCGCGGTGCCGTGGTACGGGCTCGGATCGGCGGCGTGCTGGGGTACGGCGCCGCTGTTCGTTCGCTGGGGCCTGCGCGGCCTCGACACGCCGCTCATCGGGGTGACGCTGGCCCTCGCCTCGGCGGCCGTCGTGTACGCGGTGGTCCTCCTGCTGCACGTCGGGGGCACCCGGCTGCGCGTCCCGCCCGCCGCATATCGCTGGATCCTCATCAGCTCCCTGCTGGCGGCGACGGCGATCACCGCCCAATGGCAGGCGTGGCACCTCATCGAGGTCACGGTGGCAATCACGCTGATGCAGCTCGCCACGCCGGTGGTCGTCGTGGTTGCGCCTCTGGTCGTCGGCGCCGACCTGGAGCGGCCGACCGCAACGCTCCTCACCGGCATGGCGGCCGTGCTCGGCGGGTCTCTGCTCGTACTGTGGGCGGCATGAGCGAGCACGACGTCGTCATCGCAGGAGCGGGGCACAACAGCCTCGTCACCGCGGCCTACCTCGCCAAGGCCGGATTCTCGGTCGTCGTCCTGGAAGCGCAGACCCACATCGGCGGCGACGCCGCCACCGCCGAGCTGACTCTGCCCGGCTACCTGCACGACTCGTGCTCGACGGCGCATACGCTGCTCCAAGGAAGCCCGCTCATCGCCAACGACGAGCTGCGGCTGGCCGACTACGGGCTCGAGTACATCCGGCCGGACCCGGTCGTGCACATCCCCTTCCCGGACGGTACGTCCATCACGATGTGGCGCGACATCGAGCGGACCATCTCCGAGTTCGCCGCCTTCTCGAGCTCGGACGCCGCCGCCTATCGAGCCATGATCGACGACTACGCATCCGTCGCCCCCGCCTTCGGAAAGTGGCGGAACACGCCGATCGGCCGAGGACCGTCCCTCGACGAGCACCTGGCGCTGATCGACGGCGGGCACCGCTGGCAGCGGATCCGCCAGTGGTCGGCCGCCGACATCGTCAACCGCCACTTCGAGCACCCGCACACCCGCGCCTTCATGATGTGGATGTCGCTCATGACGATGCAGCCGCCGCAGCGGGCGGGGACCGGCCAGCTGGCCTACTCGCTCGCCTTCGGCAGACAGCGCCACTCGTGGATCGTGCCAAGAGGCGGGTCCGGTCAGCTCCCGGCCGCCCTCGGCCGCATCATCGAAGAACACGGTGGAACGATCCTCACCGACCGCAAGATCTCATCCCTGATCATCGAGGGCGGCCGCTGTGTCGGCGTCGAGACCGAGAGCGGTGAGACGTTCCGCGGAGCCAAGGCGGTCATGTCGACCATCCACGTCAAGCACCTCGTCGACATGGCTCCGGCCGAGTTGTGGGGCGAGCAGTACAGCTACGGCGTCGCGACGTGGCGGGCCGGCATCTCGATGTGTGCCGCTCACTACGCCACCGAGGAGCCGCCCACGTTCGCGGACGGGCTGACGCCGCTCGCCTCCGGTACCCCGACAACGGCGGAGAACGTGCTGCGAATCGCCGGGCAGTTCGAGCGAGGAGAGGTCGTTCTCGAGGATCCTGTCCTGCTCGTGCTGTGCCCGACGGTGGTCGACGAGTCGCGAGCACCAGCCGGCAAGCACACGCTCAAGGTGGTCGGTGTGCAGCCGTACGAGCTGGCCGGCGGACCGGAGGCCTGGGACGACCTCATGCCGCGGGTCGCCGCCGCCAACCTCGACCACCTGAGGCGATATGCCCCCAACCTCACCGAGGAGAAGTTCCTGGCGACATGCCTCAAGAGCCCGCTCGACCTGGAGAGGATGAACCCGCACAACTGGCATGGCTCGTGCCACGGCGGCGACATGAGCGCCGACCAGTCCGGAACGCTGCGCCCTGCCGCCGGGTGGGCGGATCATCGCACGCCGATCCCCGGGCTCTACCAGACGGGCTCGACGACCCACCCCGGCGGGTCGGTGTCGGCGGGCCCGGGCCGCAACGCGGCGATGATCCTGCTGGAGGACCTCGGCTCGACGCTCGAGGCCGCGATCGGTTGACGCTCCATCGCGGCGGCGTGCCGCCTCGAGGCGGCACGCCGAACGCGAACCGGAGCCCGTACGGGCTCCGGTTCGAATCGCACCGCTCCCGACAGGAGCGAAGTGGTTTCGGCTAGAAGTTGTCGATCAGCTCCTGCCCGCTCGACAGGTCGGCAGCCGGGTTCGGGTCGAGGTCGAGCGCCTCCTGCGCCTGGTGCAGGTACGACACGTCCGTGTAGTCACGCCACGGGATGTCCTCCCTGACGTTGCCGAACGGTGCGACGAACCCCAGCCACTCGTCCATCTCGGCCGGGTCGAACCCGAGGTCCTGGCTGAGGATGGTGGCGTCCAGGTCGAACACCTCCCACGCGTTGTCGGGGAAGTCGATCTGGAACTCGTCGTTCAGGATGCTCCTGACCTCCTCCTTGTTGGCGAGGGTCTTCACGTACCTCTGTGCCTGCAGGTATGCATAGTTCCACGCCACCGGGAAGTTCGGGTCCTCGTCGATCTTGCTCTGGAGCATCCCGAAGCCGCCCTGTGGCGAGTTGAGGAAGTCCTGGTAGAGCGCCGATCCACCGACCTCCTCGGCGAGCGGAATGTGCCGCGGGAAGCCGATCGTGGCGTCGACTGCCCCTGAGAGCATGGTCGTGACCCAGTCATCCGATCCGCCCGTCAGGTTGCGGAAGTCGACGTCCGTCTCCCAGTTGTAGCCCATCTCCTGCAGCATGAACTTGGCGAGCGCCTCGTTCACCATCCCCTCGCGGCCGCCTCCGACGATCTTGCCTGCGAGGTTGTCGACGGTGATCCCTTCGTTGGCGACGAAGACGAGCGGCTGCGAGCCCAAGTTGATGCTGATCATCTTCAGCCCCTGCGGGTCGCCGCCCTGGACGGCTTTGTCCTCGAAGTCGTAGAGCACGTCCGAGTCGTACAGGGCCACGTGGTACGAGCCTGCCAAGGTGGGTGGGATCGGGTCGTCGGCGTCGTTGATCTCGACGCTCTCGATGCCGACGTCGGCGAAGAAGCCCTTCGTCTGCCCGACGTACAGCGGCGCCCGCAATACCCGGTTCGGGTTGTTGTAGCCGACCGTGATCGACGAGATCGACGTGCTCGGAACTGCGCCCGCCGCTCCCGTCGTACCCGTGCCGCCGGCCGTCGTCGTAGCTCCGTCTCCGTCCCCGCCGCAGGCCACCATGAGCAGTCCGCCGGCGACGCCGGAGCCGGCAACCGTGATGAACCTTCGCCTCGATAGCCCGTTGGGCACGCCGACACCTCTCTCTCTTGCAGTCATCAGCCCTTCCTTCTGTCTTGCCTCAGGTCTCGGTGACCTGCCTCCAGGGAGCGATCTTGGCCTCCATCGTCCTGGTCCCCTGGACGAGGACGAGAGCGAACACGGCCAAGCTGAACAGCGCGGCGTACGTGAGCGGCGAGTTGAAGGCGCTCGCCGACCTGAAGATCAGCCAGCCGAGCCCGCCGAGCGTGCTCGCTCCGGTGAGGAATTCGGCGAGCACGACCCCGATGAGTCCGCGGCTCAGGCTGAGTTGGACGCCCGAGACGACGAACGGCAATGTGTACGGGAGCACCACCTTGCGGTAGATCTGCGGGCGCGACGCCCCGAATACCCGGGCGGCGTTGATGAGCGACTGGTCGGTCGTCTTCACTCCTGCCCACGTGTTGATGATGACGGGGAAGATGGCGGTGAGGATGACGAGCACGTACTTGATCGAGCCGCTGATGCCCAGGAACATCACGAGGATCGGGTAGATGGCGATCCTCGGCAGCGACGACAGGGTCCACACGTAAGGGCTGAGGATGGCATCGAGCCACTTGCTCCCACCCATGACGAGCCCGATCGGGATCCCGACCCCGATGGCGATGAGCATGCTGATGCCGTACACCTTCAACGTCACGAGGAAGTTCTGGACGATCACGAAGTCCCGCAGCAGCTGCGTGTTGGTGCCTTCGATGGTCGAGCCCCCGAACCAGCCGATCCTCAAGGCCCGGAACATGTCGACGAACGACGGGAAGATGATCCGCGGGCCGATCAGCTCGGTCTGGGCGATGATCTCCCACAGGATGAAGAAGACGCTCAGGTTGATGGCGGTGATGATGGCGAAGCGGTGGCGCCGCCAGAGCCGCTCCGGAGTCTGGTCGGCGTCTCGCATCCTCGGCTGAGACACGATCGCCGTCGCGTCGACCTTCCTCGTCTTCTCCTGCGTCACGGCGTGCCACCCCCTGTGTCCATGTGAAGCGCTCCGGCGAAACCGCCGCCCTGGCCGGAGTTGTCGACCCGTTGTCCCTCCATCGCCTCGTCCTTGACGAGGCTCCAGAGGTGCTCCCGGAGCTCGCCGTACCTGGGATGCGACGTGATCTCACCTTCTGCGAGTCGCGGCCGCTCGATGTCGACGTCGACGATCTCGCGCACCGTGCCGGGCCGCTGTGAGATCACGACGATGCGATCGCCGAGTGAGATGGCTTCGTCGATCGAGTGGGTGATGAAGACGACGGTCTGCTTGGACTCCATCACGAGGGCCTCGAGTTGGCCCTGGAGCACTTCCCGGGTCATGGCGTCGAGGGCGCCGAACGGCTCGTCGGCGAGCAGGACCTTCGGGCTCGTGACGAGCGCCCTGGCGATGCCGACGCGCTGGCGCATGCCTCCCGAGAGCTCATGCGGGTACGACGACTCGAAGCCCGTGAGACCGACGGCGTCGATGACCCTCTGGACGCGCTCGCGCTGCTGGTCCCTCGTCACCCCGAACTCCCGGAACTCGAACGGCAGCCTCACGTTGTGCTCCACCGTGCGCCACGGCATGACCGCGTAGTCCTGGAACACCATGGCCCTGTCCTTGCCGGGACCCTCGATCGCCTTGCCGTTGAACGAGATGGTCCCCTGCCATGGCTTGAGGAGGCCGGCGATCACGTTTATGAAGGTCGTCTTGCCACAGCCGGACGGACCGACCAGGACGAGGAACTCGCCCTCGTTGACGGTCAGGTTGATGTTCGTGAGCGCAGTCAGGAGCTTCCGCTCACGCTCCAACTCGTATCCGCAGACGAGGTTCTCGGCGACGATGAGAGGACGTGCACCGTTCTGACCTGCCGTCATCGTTCTTCACCCGCAATCGATTGCGAATCGAGCCTAGGCGGACGGCTTACCCGATTCCAACGCATGCCGGGTGTCCGACCGCCGCACCCACAAGTATGGCGCGCCGCGTCACAACGCGAGGAGACGCCTGGCGTTCTCCAGCATGATCTTTTCGCGGACACCGGGTTTGATGTCCAGCTCTGCGAACTCCGTCAGCCAGCGCTCGACGGGGATGACGGGCCAGTCGGTGCCGAACAGCACCCGATCCTGGATGAGCGAGTTGGCGTAGTGAACGACCTCCTGGGGGAAGTATCGAGGAGCGAAGCCCGAGAGGTCGATCCAGTAGTTCGCCTTGTGCCAGCACGCAGCCAGGTTCTCGTGGTGGAAGGGCCAGCCGGGATGGGCGGAGATGACGTTCAGCTCCGGGAAGTCGGCGGCCATCGAGTCGAGGTGGATCGGCCTGACGTGGTCGAGCTTGTACCCCATCCCGCCCGGCCTACCCGCTCCGGCACCCGGGAAGCCCATGTGGAACATGACCACGAGGCCGAGCTCCTGACACGCCTCCCAGACCGGGTAGAGGCGCTCGTCGTTCGGGTAGAACTTCTGGCGCGCCGGGTTGAGCTCACCGATCCCTTTGATGCCGAAGTTCGCATGGCAGCGCCCGATCTCGTCGATGGCGGCGTCGCCCTTCCACGGATCGATCCCCGCGAACGGGATGAAGACATCCGGATGAGCCGCGGCGGCCGCCCCGATCAGGTCGTTCGGGGCCGGAGGCACCCCGGAGATCGTCTCATCGTCCGAGTTCGTGAGCACGGCCATCATCCGGTGCCCCCGGTAGTGATCGGCCTGCTCGTCGAAGGAGACCGGAGCCCGCTCGCTCCCGAAGTGCTCGCCCATCTGCTTGCGGCGCGCTCCCATGGCCGCCAGGAACTCCTCCGTTTGCGGATGGGTGTGGATGTCGATGGCGACGACGCCGTCCCTCATGGTCCGCCAGTCCCTGCGAGCTCGTCCCGGATCTCGACGTCGTGCTCGCCGAGCAACGGTGCCCTGCGGCTCACGGTGAGCGGCGTGTCTCCCAGCCGGACCGGCGGCCCGACCTGGCGCATGGGCCTGGCGCCCTCCCCCATGTCCGTCTCGACGACGATTCCGAGTTGCTGCACCTGTGGGTCGTCGAACACGGACTCGAACCCGTATATCGGCCCGTGGGGAACGTCGGCTGCCTCGAGTATTGCGAACCACTCCGCCCTGTCCTTCTCGGCGAAGGCCGCCTTGAGCTCGGTGTCGAGCTCGAGGTAGTTGTCGTGCCTGGCGTCGCGGTCGGAGAACCGCGGGTCGTCTCGCAGTTCTGGCCGCCCGACCGCCTCCGTGACCGCCACCCAGAACTTCTCCGGTACGGACATGTGGATCACGAACGGCAACCCGTCCCTCGAGACGACACCGTACGCCTGTGCTCTGCGCTGCCTCGTGTTCGGGACCGTGACCTCAGCCATGTCGAGCATGTTGGTGCCCGGCTCCACGAGGAAGCCGAGCACGGCGGCCAGCATGGCGGCGTCGACGTACTGGCCGCGCCCGGTTCTCTCCCTGGCGAACAGGGCGGCGAGGATCCCCTGGACGGCGAACGCCCCGGCGAGCAGGTCCGAGAAGGCTGGGCCGACCGGCTGAGGATGGACGGGGTCGAGGATCTGGCTGTACATGCCGCCCATCGCCGAGATCACGGTGTCGTACGCCGGACGATCGACGTAGGGACCGGACGATCCGAATCCGGTGATCGCGCAATACACGAGCCGGGGATTGCGCGCCGCCAGCGTGTCCCATCCAACCCCGAGCCGGTCCATCACCCCCGGCCGAAAATTCTCGAGCACGACGTCCGCCGTGTCGACGAGGCGCATGAAGAGGAGACGATCGGCGTCCATCTTGAGATCGAGGGTGATGCCGCGCTTCGTCCTGTTGTAGGCGGCGAACTGAGGGCTATACGGCCGATCGCCGGCCTGCCAGTAACGCATCGGGTCGCCCTTGCCGGGGTCCTCGATCTTGATGACATCCGCGCCCATCTCGCCGAGAGCCTTGCCCGCAACAGGCGCCGCGATGTAGCGCGAGAGCTCGAGAACCCTGACGCCCACCAGCGGACCCTCCGTCACCCGGAGCCCTCTCGAGCTGCGTCGTCGGGAACGGTGTCACGGATCACGGTGCCGTTGTGCATGATCCGCTCGTGGATCGGCACCGCCTTGGCCACGAGGTTGTACACCGGGCAGCGGGCGTTGGCCTCGTCGACCATGGCGAGCACCACGGATGCAGGAGACGGGCTCGTCACCGCCGCCTCGATGACGATCCATTGCGGGTTGGCGGGGATGCCGTCGATGAGGTGCTCGCCGCGCATGTCCATGTAGGTGACCACGTCGATGTCGAGCGCCGCCAACTCGCACCCGGCGAGTGCCGCCCCCTTCGAGTACCACACCTGCTGGCAGAAGGCGAGCCCGCTGAGAAAGTAGCGCAGGGGGCTCGGGTGCTCGGCTCGGCCGCCCCGGTCCTCGGACTCGTCGCACTCGAACACGAAGTCCTTGTCGTACTGGACGAAGCGAGAGACGGCGTGCACGTCTGAGACGAGGCTCGTCGAGACCCGCGGACGCACGTGCCCCGCGGCAGCATCGGCCCTGAGGCGCCGCTCGGTCTCGACGACGTTGGCGCGCAGCTTGTCGGCATCGGTCGGCATCGAGCAGGATGCTATCCCACGGCGCCGAGCCGCTCGCACCGGATCCGTTCTTGCGTCCCACCATCGCATCTGTGCGATGGTGGGACGCCAGAGCGAACCACCGACTCGTTGACAGGCACCGCAACCGTTTGCGATCGTGCTGCCCATCACCGATCGAGGGAGCACCCGATGCCAGATCCGCGACTCGAGGCCGCCATCGCCCACTGGGCTCCGAGATATGTCGAGGACGGGATCCCGATCGGGGACTTCGAGGAGGTCACCGCGTCGATCGACTCTTGGGACGACTGGTGCGCCGCATGGTCGGATCGCGGAGCCGCCCACGAGGAGCTCGGCGACGCCGCCCTCACGGCAGGCCACCGCAAGAGCGCCGGATACCACTTCGTCACCGCGGCGGCGTGTTACCACTTCGGCAAGTTCCTCTTCGTTCACGACCCCGCCCAGCTCAGGGCGACCCACGATCGGGCCATCGCCGCCCACCGCAAGGCACACCCTCTCCTCGAGCCTCCGATAGAGCGGTGTGAGGTCGCTTACGACGGGCACGTCCTCGTCGGCAACCTCCGCAAGCCGGCCGGGGAAGACCGCCCCCCGATCATGGTGATGATGCCCGGCCTCGACTCGACGAAGGAGGAGCTGGAGTTCTACGGCCGCTGGTTCCTCGAAAGAGGGGTGGCCACGTTCGCATTCGATGGACCCGGCCAGGGGGAGGCCGAGTTCGACCTGGCGATCGAGCCGGAGTACGAGCGCCCGATCGCAGCCGTGATCGACCACCTCGAGTCGCGCGGCGATGTCGACACGTCTCGCCTCGGGGCATGGGGCGTGAGCCTCGGCGGCTACTACGTCGTGCGCGCCGCCGCCTTCGAGGAGCGGATCAAGGCGGCCGTCTCGCTGTCCGGTCCGGTCCGCTTCGTCACGGAGTGGGACGTCATCCCGCCGATCTCACGACTGGCCTTCCAGGTCAGATCCCACAGTGCCAGCGAGGAAGAGGCCAGGGAGGTGGCCGCCAGGCTCGACCTGACGGGAGTGCTCGGCAAGGTGCGGTGCCCCCTCTACGTCATCGCGGGTGACAGGGACAGGCTCATACCCCCGGAGGCGGCGGCGGAGATCGCCGCCGGTGTCGGCGGTCCCGTCGTGCTCGACGTCGTGCGCGACGGCAACCACGTCGTCAACAACAAGGCGTACCGATACCGGCCCAAGACCGCCGACTGGATGGCGGGACAGCTCGAAGCCTCAGGAGGTTGATGTGGCAGTACAGCGGTGGAACCCGGAGACCGTGGCGGCACCTGCGAGCTCCTACTCGATGGTCGCCAGGGCGCCGCAGGGCGCCACGATCGTGCAACTGGCGGGCCAGGTGGGCATCACACCCGAAGGCGACCTCGAGGAAGGCGCCGAGGCCCAGGCGCTGGCTGCCTTCAGCAACATCGAGCGCCTGCTGGCCGCCGTCGGGGCGACACCGGCCGACCTGCTCCACCTGCGGACGTACGTCGTCGGCCGGGAGGCGCTCGCCGGGTTCCGGTCGGCGAGGGAAGCGACGTATGCGCGCTGGTTCGGCGTCGACCCGCCTCCGACCCACACCTTGCTGGTCGTGGCCGGGCTGTCGGGAGAGGACATGCTCGTCGAGGTGGAGGCCCTCGTCGCGACCCCGTGACCAGGTGCGCTTCGGCTACGGTGAGCGCACCTTGGCTGAGCTGGTCGGTGTGGTGGGGGTGCCTCACAACCCTCTGCTGTGGCGAACCATGCGGGACGACATGCCTGAAGATCTCGCCAGGACCGCCGAGAACTTCGCGCGGCTCCGCGACAGGCTCACCGCGTGGGAGCCGCAGGCCGTGGTCGTCGTCAGCTCGGACCACCTGAGGCGCTTCTTCCACGACAACTCACCCGCCTTCTGCATAGGCAAGGCGGATCGCTTCTCCTGCACGTACGAGAACGAGATGCGCACCTTCGGCCTCGAGCATTGGGAGATGACGGGGGCGACCGACCTCGCCGGGTGGCTGCTCGGCGACCAGGAACTGGCCGGCAGTCTCGACTTCGCGATGTCGAACGAATGGGTGCTCGACCACGCCTTCACGATCCCGATGGTCTACCTGTCGCCGGACCTGCAGATCCCGATCGTCCCGATCCACACCAACACGAACATCCCACCGATACCCCGGGCCGCCAGGTTCGTCGAGCTCGGCCGGTTCCTCGCCGCTGCGATCGCAGCCTTCCCAGAGCGGGCGAGGGTTGCCGTCATCGCCTCCGGCCATCTCGCCACCGAGATCGGAGGCCCACGACAGTTCCTCGGCGGTGGCTCGCCCGACCAGGAGTTCGACGACGCGGCAGTCGCCTGGATGGCCGAAGGCGACGTGGAAGGGGCGATCGCAGGGTGCTCGTTCGACCGGATCTCCAGGGCGGGCAACGTCACCCACCAGTTCCTGAACTTCCTCGTCGCCCTGGGAGCCGGAGGGGGCCCGGCCACGTTCGCCGAAGGCACGCCGTCTCGATACGCCAACGCGCCGTTCTTCCTGTGGGAGCCGGCGACGTGAGCCGTTACGAGATCGACAAGCTGATGCGACACATCGAGGAGTCGGACGGCGCCGTCCAGGCCTACGCCGCCGACCCCGCTGCATACGTCGCCGAGTGGGAGCGACGAGCGGCTGAGGCCCGGACGCCACCTCCCGACGGCGGCGTGCTCACCGATGAGGAACGGGCTGCCTTCGTCTCCAAGGACCCGATCGAGCTGTACCGACTCGGGGCGCATCCGTACCTCCTGTGGCACTTCGCCGAGGCGGTCTTCGTCTGGGCGGGCGACACGAAATGGCCGGATGCCAACCGGCTCTTCAGGGACGGCGTGGCGCAGCACGGCTATCCGGACTTCGGAACATAGAGAGCGAGGCGAGACGGCTCGGTGGGGACGTGGTCGTATGGCACCTGACCCGGTAGGTTGAGCCACCGTGATGGAGGACACCGGAACGAGCGTCTGCTACCGGCACCCGGACAGGGCGACCAGGCTGGCGTGCTCGAACTGCGGCCGCCCGATCTGTGCGGATTGCTCGCGGGACTCGGCCGTCGGCCAGAAGTGCCCGGAGTGCTCGAAACCCGAGGGCAGGCACAGGGTCGTCACCGCCAGGCAGGCGTTCGGCGGCCCGAGCTTCCAGACCACGCCCGTCACCTTCACGGTCATCGGCATCAGTGTCGTCGTGTTCCTCCTCAACGCCTCGATGAGCCCTCCGGAGCTGAACCGCTTCAGGGTCGATTGGGGTCTGATCGGGCTTGCGGTCGAGCAGGGCGAGTGGTGGCGAGTGGTGACCGCGGCCTTCCTCCACGGAGGGATCACCCATCTCCTCTTCAACATGTATGGGGTCTACCTGCTCGGCCCGAGGCTCGAGCGTGAGACCGGCTCGCTCGGGTTCGCCCTCTTGTATCTCGCCTGCGCCGTGGGGGGCAGCTACGTGTCGTTCCGATTCGGCGATCCGCGGGCTCTGTCGGTGGGCGCCTCGGGCGCCTTGTTCGGCATCTTCGGCGCCTGGCTCTTCGTCGCCTTCCGCCTGAGGAACACGGCCGGCGGACGGGCGCTCCTCAATCAGTTCCTCGTCCTGCTGGCGATCAACGCGGCACTGCCGCTGATCATCGAAGGCATCGACTGGCGCGCCCACCTCGGCGGCCTGGCCACCGGGATGCTCGTGGCGGCTGCTTGGTCCAGGTTCGCGGCAGGCAGGCCGGACGCCCGACGCAACCGGGCGCTCATCGCAGCCGTCGTGCTGGCAGCCGGCATGCTGCTGGTGCTCCTCGTCTGAGGTCGATGGGGGTGGCGAGACCCCCGGTTACACTCGGCCCGGCGTTGGCCAACCTCCTCTCTGAACGACCGGGCGAAGCGTGCGGCGTCTTCGGGATCCTCCTCCCGGGAGCCGACGCGGCCCGCCTCACGTACTTCGGCCTGTTCGCGCTGCAGCATCGCGGGCAAGAGAGCGCAGGCATCGCCGTGTCGGACGGTGAGACGATCACCGTGTACAAGGACCTCGGCCTCGTCGCCCAGGTCTTCGACGAAAGGACGCTGGCCGGACTCAGTGGCGACCTCGCCATCGGGCACACCCGGTACTCGACGACCGGCTCATCGGTGTGGGCGAACTCGCAACCCGTCTACCGCCAGCTCGGACGGAACGGGATCGCGCTCGCCCACAACGGCAACCTGACGAACACGTCACAGCTGGGCGACGAGCTCGGACCCGTCGCAGGGACGACGGACTCGGAGCTGATGACCGAGGTCATCGCCTCCGAGATGCAGGGCGACGTCGGGCTCGCCGACGCCATGGAGCGGGCGCTGGCGCGCTTCGAGGGTGCCTACACACTGGCCGTGATGGACCGCACGACGCTGGTCGGGGTTCGCGACCCACTCGGCTTCCGGCCGCTCTGTCTGGGGAGGCTCGGCGACGGTTGGGTGGTGGCATCGGAGACGGCGGCGCTCGACATCATCGGCGCAAAGTTCGTTCGCGAGGTCGAACCGGGCGAGATGGTCGTCTTCGACGGCGTCGAGCTGACATCGCGGCGCCCCTTCGCGGAGGCGAGGCCGAGGCTGTGCCTGTTCGAGTTCGTCTACTTCGCCAGGCCCGACTCCGTCCTCCACGCCCAGACGGTGCACGCTGCTCGCAGGAGGATGGGCGAGGCCCTCGCCGCCCAGGCGCCTGCCGAGGCGGACATCGTCGTCCCCGTGCCGGAGTCCGGGATCCCCGCAGCCCAGGGATACGCGGCCGCATCGGGCGTCCCGTACCGGGACGGCCTGGTCAAGAACCGATACGTCGGGAGGACCTTCATCGAGCCCGCCCAGTCGATGCGCGATCGCGACGTGCAGATGAAGCTGAACGCGATGCGCGGCGAGCTCGAAGGACGCAGGGTGGTCCTGGTCGACGACTCGATCGTGCGCGGCTCGACGACCAGGCAGCTCGTGCAGATCGTGCGGGACGCCGGCGCCCACGAAGTGCACTTGCGGATCTCGTCCCCGCCGTACCGGTGGCCGTGCTTCTACGGCATGGACACGGGCGACCGCTCGACGCTGCTCGCCGCAGACCGTGACGTCTCCGACATCGCCGCCTACCTCGCCGTCGACTCGCTGGCGTATCTCGACCTGGAGCGGCTCATCGCAGCGACGGGAGCACCTGCGGACTCGTTCTGCACCGCCTGCCTGTCCGGCGACTACCCGACGCCGCTGCCGGTGACGACGGACAAGTACCAACTGGAGCGATCGTGATGGCCACGTACAGCCAAGCAGGCGTCGACCTCGAGGCAGCCGACCAGCTCGTCGCAGCCATCGGCCCTGCCGTCACCGCCACCTGGCACGGCGGCATCGTCGGCGGCTTCGGGGGCTTTGCCGCCGGGCTCACGTTGCCTGCCGGGTATCGCAACCCGGTCCTGATGATGTCCACGGACGGCGTCGGGACGAAGGTGGACGTCGCTCGCCGGGCCGGAATGCTCGACGGTCTCGGGTTCGATCTCGTGGCGATGTGCGTCGACGACCTGGCGGCGGCAGGCGCCAGACCCATCGCGATGATGGACTACATCGCGGTCGGGCACCTCGATGTGGCGGCCGTGGCCGCCATCGTCCGCTCGGTGGCGGCGGCATGCGAGTCGGTGGGCGTGGCCCTGGTCGGAGGTGAGACTGCCGAGCATCCGGGCGTGATGGAAGAAGACGCTCTCGACATCGCAGGCACCGCCCTCGGCATCGTCGAGCTCGGAGCGGAGATCGACGGCTCGCGCATCGTCGCCGGCGACGTCCTCGTCGGGATCGACAGCCCGAACTTTCGCTCCAACGGATTCTCGCTGTTGCGGAGCGCCCTCGCCGGGCTCGAGCTCACATCAGAGCTGCCGGGCACCGGAAGGTCGGTGGCGTCCGTGCTCCTCGAGCCGTCCGTGGTCTACGCGCCGGTGGTACTCGACGTCATCGGTGCCGTCGACGCGCACGGCCTCGCCCACGTCACCGGCGGCGGGATCGCCGGGAACCTCGAGCGGGTACTCCCGTCGTCCGTCGACGCTTCGGTCGATACGGCGTCCTGGCAGCGCCCCGAGGCATTCGACGTCGTCGCCCGCCTCGGCGGCATCGACCACTCCGAGATGTTCAGGACGTTCAACATGGGGATCGGCTTCATCGCCGTGGTGCCGGCGGCCGAAGCCGCGACGGCCATCGACGTGATCAGTGCTGCCGGGCGGCGGGCGTGGCAGATCGGCGAGATCCGGGAAGGCACCGGGCGCGCCGTCCTCGGCTGATCACCAACGTCCCGATCTCCGCCTGGCCCTCTTGAAGCGCTTCGCCGAGGCGTCGCGAATCTTCTTGTCCTCCTCGGACTGACCGGGCGCTCCCGGCCCCGAGAGCTCGCCCAGCGTTCCCGTCCCGGTTCGCTTGCTGCTGTTCCCAGCGATCTTGGGGAACGTGAAGGCGGCCAGGATGATTGCGCCGAGGGCGACGAACATTATCCCGAGCCCGACCGGCACTCCGCCACCGTCCGTCTCCTCCTCCGCCGACTCCGCAACGGGCGCCCTGGCGCTCGCCGATCCGACCGCACCCACGAGGTCGGGCGGAATGACGAGGCCGTTCGGCCGGTAGATGCGGGTCGCCGTGCAAGCGTCGTCGGCGAAGGGAGGCCGATCGTTGGCGGGGAAGATCAGGTAGATCCCTCCCTGCTGGAAGGTGCGTGCGTTCGCCGCGGTGGCTCCCGTGTTCCCGTTCACGGTCACGTGAGGTGGGAGGTCATCTCCCTTCCAAACGGCCATGACCGCCATCTCGGCCGTCCTCCCGGCGTCGCTCGTCGACTCCACCCTGCCCATGAAGACCACGTCTGCCTGGGTGATCTCCGTCTCGAGATCGGTGCGGTCGCCGCACGCCTGCAGAGCGGTGGCGGGGGGGATCATGCTGAGCGCGGCGACACACACCAGCGCAGTGAGGGTGGCGAGTCGGCGCATGCCATACTCATCGGACGCCGGCACGCCTGCCTGGAGAGTTTGATGACCGCGGGCTACTCGGGGACGCCCCTCGCCAGAAAGCTCGGCATTGCGACGGGGATGACCGTCGCCGTGCTCGGCGACCCCGGTCACTTCGCCGACGTCGTCGCCCCGCTCCCGGCCGGCGTGACGTTGCGCCGCGATCTCAGAGCCCGTACCGACCTCGTCGTGTGCTTCACGAAGAGCTCGGCCGACCTGCGATCGCGCCTCGGTGCTCTCGGACGCGCCATCTTCCCCGACGGGACCCTGTGGGTCGCATGGCCGAAACGGGCGTCCGGTGTGCCGACGAACGTCACCGAAGACGTCGTACGCCAAGTCGTGCTGCCCGCCGGGATGGTCGACGTCAAGGTGGCGGCGATCGACGACGTCTGGTCCGGTCTCAAGGTCGTATACCGCAAGGAGCACCGCTGAACCCTGCCGTTTCCCCGCCGGCCCCCCGGCACCAACCATGCCCACCGTCGATCTGGGAGCCCACGACCCGGCGGTGTCACGCTCGAGCCTGCCCTCGCGCGGCAGTCGCGACTCAGCCGGCCAGCTCCGCCGGGTCTCCGGTGTACGGCTTCGGTTGCCATGCCCCCGGCTCGGTCACTCCTGCCGCCTCGAGGATCCTGTCGCGGGCTGCCTCGGCGAGCCTGCGCACGCGGCCCAGGTCGTGGTCGACGAGCTCGCCGTCTTGCTTGCGGACCTTCCCAGCGACGAGGACGGTGTCGACAAGGCGGGGATTCCCCGATTCGACGACGGCTCCGAGCGGGTAGTTGAGCGGCACCATCGGCCACGAGTCGAGCCGCACCATCGCCATGTCGGCCTGCTTACCCGGCGTGAGCGTCCCGACCTCGTCGTCCAGCCATGCAGCTCTGGCGCCCCCCCTCGTCGCGAACCCGAGCACGTCGGGGGCGAGCAGCGGGAGCGTTTCGACGACCGTCCCCGCATCGATGGCCTCCAGGTTCACCAGGTAGCGGCTCCCTGCGAGCACGGCGCGCATGGCAGAGAACATGTCGCCGCCGACCGAGGTGCACACGTCGATCGAGAGGGATACCGGGATCGAGCGGGCGACGGCACGCAGCGCGGCCAGCTCGCCGTGACCCATGTGCATCTCGAGCTCGGGAGCAACGGAGATGCACCCCCCGGACCGGGCGATGAGGTCGAACTCGGCGTCACCGATCGTGTTGCAGTGGACGTATGTCACGTCTTCGCCGAGGAGACCCATGGCCTCGAGCTGCTCGAGCGGCTTGTTCAGCCCCCAGAGTCCGTCCCCCACGTGCACGGTGATCGGCGTGCCCGCTTCCCGCGCCAGGTCGAAGTCGTGTCGCGTCACCTCGGGGGTCGTGAACTGCGGTCCGCGAAGCGACATCGCCAGCGTCACCAGCCCGCCCGCCGACGGGAAGTGCTCGTCCCGGATCCTCAGGACGTCCCGAGAGTGGGGAACGTCGCTCACCGGGATCCACTCGTCGTTCGAGTTGCCGTACGCGAACACGGCACGCATTCCCGTGTCTCGCAGCGCCTGGATGGCGGCATCGGCATGCTCGGGCGTGTTGTTGTTGTGGGACCAGTCGACGAGCGTCGTGATCCCGGAGTCGAGCGCCTCGAGCGCCCCCACGAGGTTGGCGGCGTACATGTCCTCGGGCGTGTAGCGGCGCCCGAGCACACCGCGCACCCCTGTGAAGTACTGCGGAAGGGTCCAGTCGGTCGACACGTGCCGGATGAGCGACTGCCACGTGTGGCGGTGGGTGTCGACGAATCCGGGCAACACGACCCTGTCTGTCGCGTCGATCTCGAAGGCGTCGACCTCGCCGAGGGAGGGCTCGACGGCTGCGATCCTCTCGCCCTCGACGAGAACGTCGCCGGTCGCCAGAGTCCCCTTGGTGGGATCCATCGTCACGACGATGCCCCCGCGGATGATGGTCCTGGTTGGCGTCATCTCACTCCTCCGATCTCGAGTTCTCTCACAGCTCCGCGGCTCCTGGGACGATCTGCTCGCCCATCATCACGACGGCGTCGATGTCGGTGTGCGAGAAGTGCTGCAGCCTGATACGCCCAACGCCGGCAGCCGCATACTCACCCATGCGCGCCAGTACGTGTCCGGGCGTCCCGATGAGCGAGCGCTCTCCATGGTCGGCCAGATAGGCGTCGGGATCGGATCCCCTCGGCTGTTGCTCGAGAAACCGGGCGATGGCCGCCCGGCCGGCGTCGTCACCGAGGAAGACCGGAATGACGAGCGATACGACGAGTGAGCCGGGGTCTCGCCCTGCGTCGGTGCAGGCGGCTCTCAGGGCATCGACGCGGCGTCGAGCCTCACCGGGAGTCACGCCGTAGAGGTTGTACTCGTCCGCCCACCTCGCCGCCAGGCGGGCGGCACGCCGCCCGGCGACTCCGCCGAGCAGGAGAGGAGGCCGGGGTCGCTGGACGGGCCTGGGAAGCAGAACTGCGTCGTTGAGCGCGTAGTGGGCGCCGGAGAAGCTGACAGGCTCCTCCTCGGACAGGAGCCTGTGGACGATCTCGAGCTGTTCCTCGAGGATGTCGAAGCGCTCCGCCGCGTCCGGAAAGCCGAAGCCGAACGACTCGTGCTCGGCTGCGAACCAGCCGGCCCCCATACCGAGCTCGATCCGCCCGCCGGAGATGTGATCGGCAGTGGCGACGAGGCGAGCGAGCTCGGCGGGATGACGGAAGAGGACCGGCGAGACGTTCGTACCGAGGCGGATGGTCTCCGTCACCGCCGCCAGCGCGGAGACGGTGGCCCATGCGTCCAGCGAACCGCGCCGGCCGGGATCGGTGAGAGACACGTGATGGTCGGATCGGAAGAGCGCACCGAAGGTCCCGGCTTCGGCTGCCCCGGCGATGGCGGTCCACTCGGACCACGTGACGCCTTCCTGGCCCTCGATCATCAGGTCGACGCGCATCGGATCCTCGGCCGCCCCGGACTCACCGGCTCTCCCTGCAAGAGTTTGCGGTGCCACCGCCGCCAAGCGCATCACCCCTCACGCCAAGCGGCGGTGCCGGCCGCTCCCGATGACCGGGGAAACCTCGGGAGCGGACGGCCGTCACCGCCGATCTCAAGCTGCTCTCACCGCCCGGGCGGTCGATGCAGCTCGCACGCACGGCGAGCAACGGCGATCGCACGCACGGCGAGCAACGGCGATCGCACCCTCAGTGGCCGTCGCTTCGTGCCTCATAGCCGGCCTCGTCGCGCGATGCGGCCCCCGCCCAACACCAGATGACGACTGCGTCGTCGGCGTCGGAGGTGTTGCGGAAGCCGTGCCAGCGATTGCGGGGAGTGAATACGACGTCACCCGCCACGACGGAGATCTCCTCGTCACCGTCGAGGACGGTGCCGTGGCCGGACTCGAGGTATTGGATCTCCTCGGCATTGGCGTGACGATGCCACTCGTGTCGTGAGCCTGGGGCGAAGACCGTCCGCCCGAACACGATCTTCTCGGCTCCTGCGTTCATCGCCGAGATGAGGAACTGGACCTTCATGTCGATCCAGCCCTCGTCGCGCTTCAGCCCGGGCGCGAACTCGAATTCGTGGATGCTCACCTTCGTTGCGGACTCGTCGGCCACGTGCTCCCATCCCTTCGCTCGATCAGGCCGTTGCAAACCTTTGCAATGATTTGCACGCAACTTAGTGCCCGACGCATCCTCCCGCAACACCTCGTTGCGCCGTGTGCCGTCTCGGCGGCCGTCAACCGAGAGACGCCAGCGAGACGGCGGGGACCTCTGCGGCGGCAGCCTGTTCGGCAGGGCCGGGCGGAACTTTCGATACACTCGGTTCGATGATCGGAGCCATCCTGGCGGGCGGCGACTCCAGCCGGATGGGCAGAGACAAGGCGCTCGTGACGCTGGGCGGCCGGCCGCTCATCGCACACGTCGCGGCCGCCCTCGGAGCCGCCGGCCTCGAGGTGATCGTCGTCGGCAGGGCTTCGTCGCCCCTGCATGTGGCGCACGTCCCAGACGCCCCCGCCGCTCGGGGCCCGGCCGCCGGGCTGATGGGTGCCCTCGAGTACGCCGCCGGGCGCGACGTGGTGCTCATCGGGGTCGACCAACCGTTCGCGGCCCCTGGCTCGATCGAGCGAGTCGCGGCTGTCGCAACCGAAGGCGCCGCCCTGCCTGTCGACGGAGGCTGGCCGCAGGTCACGTTCGCCCTCTATCGGGCGGGCTGCGCCGGCCCGCTCGGCGAGCTGCTCGCAGCCGATCCCGAGGCGTCATTGCGAGATCTCCTCCGCGCAGTTCCCGTCGTGCTCGTCGAGCCGTCGACGTGGACGGGTTGGGGCGAGGACGGCTCGTCGTGGTGGAGCATCGACACCCCGGAGGACCTCGCCGAGGCCGCCCGCCTCCTCTGACCTCGTAACTACCCTCAGCCCCGTTCAAGCCGCTCCGGAGCGGCTTGACACAGGAGAAGACGAGTGCCGGATACAACTGTCCTCACGGTCGAGAGGCGAGGGCCCGTCGCCGTCGTCTGGCTCGATCGACCGGAGGCCCGGAACGCCATGGCACACGAGCTGTGGGACGAGCTGCCGGTCGTCGCGGCGGCGCTCGGATCGGACGAGCAAGTGCGGGCCGTCGTGATCGCCGCCAAAGGCGAGGCGTTCACCGTCGGGCTCGACCTGAAGGCATTCGCGCCCGACCTGGCGCCCGGCGACCAGAGCGTCGTCGCCAGGCGCCGGACCCTGCACCTCGTGAAGGCGATGCAGCACACGTTCTCCAGCATCGCCGACCTCCCCCAACCCGTCATCGCCGCCGTCCATGGGTTCTGTCTCGGGGCCGGGATCGACCTGATCACGGCGTGTGACATCCGCCTCGCCGCCCAGGACGCGGTGTTCTCTGTCAGAGAGACCAGGATCGGGATGGTCGCCGACGTCGGGACGCTGCAGCGCCTTCCGCTGATCGTGGAGCCGGGACGGGTCGCAGAGCTCGTCTACACCGGCAGGGACTTCACCGCCGCCGAAGCACTGGCGATCGGCCTCGTCGGCGTGGTTCACGATGACGCGCCGGCCACCCAGCAGGCGGCCATCGAGATGGCGGAGACCATCGCCGCCAACTCGCCGCTCGCCGTCCAAGGCGCCAAGGCCGTGATGAGGGCCGGGCGGAACCGCTCCGTCGAGGAAGCCCTCGACTACGTGGCACTGTGGAACGCCGCATTCCTCCACTCGAACGACCTCGGCGAGGCGTTGCTGGCGTTTTCCGAGAAGCGCCCGCCGCGCTTCGAGGGCCGATAGCCCGAAGTCGACGGGTCGACGCCTGCGGGCTCAGGGATGGGCCTCTTGTGTCACAATGTCCGCATGCCGCACCGGCCGAAGACACCGCGGGACCGCCGCTCCCATCTCTTCGCAGCTCCGTAAGGCGCCGCCCCCTAGGTCCCCGCCCGTTCTTCCAGTTCCAGGAGGCTCCTCATGTCGGATCTCGTAAAGCGCCACAAGGACGTCATCGCACCGGTCATCGCCTTCGACACCGAGATCGAAGTCGTCGGGAGCGACGGCAGCTTCGTCGAGGGCGCAGACGGGAAGCGCTACCTCGACTTCACGTGCGGCATCGCGGTGTCGAACCTCGGCCACCAGCATCCCCACGTGAAGGCGGCGATCCTCCGCCAGCTCGACCAGATCTGGCACTCCGGCGCCGTATTCCGGTACGAGTCGATCGTCACGGCCGCCGAGCGACTCCGCCAGGTGACCCCCCGGGGGATCGACGCCTTCTTCTTCATGAACTCAGGGGCCGAGGCCGTCGAGGCGTCCGTGAAGCTCGCTCGCAAGACGAGCCGGCGCCAGGGCGTGATCGTGTTCCGGGGCGGCTTCCACGGCAGGACGATGGGCTCGGTCTCGTACACGACCTCGAAGGCGAAGTACCGGGAGGGCTACCACCCCCTCGTGGGAAGCGTGTTCGTCACGCCATTTCCTCACCCGTTCCGGTGGGGCGTGTCCCAGCAGGAGGCTGCCGAGCGGTGCCTGTTCGAGCTGAACGAGATGCTGAAACGCGAGATCACGCCGACCGAGGTCGCTTGTTTCCTCGTCGAGCCACTGCAAGGCGAGGGCGGGTACTACCCGGCGGGGCGCGAGCTGCTCGTCGAGCTGCGCAGGATGGCGGACGAGCACGGCATCCTCCTCATCCACGACGAGGTGCAGACCGGTTTCGGGCGCACAGGCGATTGGTTCACCAGCCAGGTGTACGAGGTCACGCCCGACATCCTCGTGATGGGCAAGGCGATCGCCAACGGTCTCCCTCTGTCCGCCGTCGGCGCGTCGAAGGAGCTGCTCAACAAATGGTCGCCCGGGTCCCACGGAACGACGTATGGCGGCAACCCGATCGCATGCGCATCCGCCGCGGCGACCATCGAAGCGCTCGCCGACGTCGTGCCGCAGGTGCCGAAGCTGTCCGACCACGCCCTCGATCGCTGGACCGAGCTGACGGCCGCCCACCGCACGATCGGCGACGTGCGGGGCCTCGGGCTGATGATCGGCGTAGAGCTCGTCGGCGAGGACGGTGAGCCGGCCCCTGATGCGTACACATTCGTGTCCAGGTTCGCCAGGGACGAGGGGATGTGCATCCTGAGTTGCGGCCCCGACGGCAACATCATCAGGTTCATCCCGCCCCTCAACGTCTCGATCGAGGAGCTCGACATGGGGATCGACATCCTCGCCAGGGCACTGGCTGCATACGAGGCGAGGTGAGGACCGACCGTCAGGCGCGGCGCGCCCGCCTCCCCTTGGGGCGTCCCTCGCCCGGTGCCGTCACTGCGGCGATGGCGGCGACGGCGGCGACCAGCAGGGCCCAATCGCCGTACCTGGTGTAGATCGTCGCCGCTCCGTCGCGAAACGCCATGCGCTCGACGATGACACTCGTCGTGAACAGGTCCGTGTCGTCGAGGATCACACCTGCTGGGGTGATGAACGCAGACCGGCCGGTGATCGCGGCGTGCACGAGGTACTGGCCGACGGCGGCTGCATTCACCCTCGTCATCGCGATGAGTTGATCGGAGGCGGCCCCACGGCCGAAGCTGGCTTCGTTCGTCGCCACCACCATCAGCTCGGCCCCGGCGCGCGCCTCCGACCGGATGAGACCGGCGTAGGCGCCCTCGTATGAGATGACCGAGCCGATCGTGCCCTGCTCGGCCCGGAAGGTGACCGGACCGTCGCCCCTGATCATGTCGCGGGGAACGCGGTCGAGCTGCGGGATGAAGTCGAGCAGCCCTCGCAGCGGCACGTACTCGCCGAACGGCACGGGATGCCGCTTCAGGTACTCGTCGACGACGTTGCCTGCCGGATCGAACATGATGTTGACGTTCTCGAACTCGGTGTCCCCGACCGATCTCGTCCCACTCACGAGGATGTACGCCCTGAGCCGCATCGCTTGCTCCGCGATCAGCGCTCGCACGTCGTCGTTGACCGTCGGGTCGAACGGCGGCCCTGTCGAGTTCTCGGGCCACACCACGAAATCGACCCCACCCGTCGGGAGCTCGGACGTGAGCGCCAGATGGGACTCGAATATGCGCTGATTCTCGTTGTCACACCGTGTGCCGGGACACGGGGAGTTCCCCTGGACTATTGCCGTGCGCAGCCCTCCGCCGCCGGCCTCTGGCGGAAACAGCCACCCTGCCAGGGCGACGACCGTGACGACGACGACGGGATCGACCAGGAAGCGCCAGTTGGCCCTGTCCTCGATCGCCAGCACGAGCCCCGCCGACACGGCGACGGCCAGCGCCATCCAGCCGAACGGCCCGATCCATTGCACGGCCCCTATCGCTCCGGGGTTCCCTGCCGCGGCATAGCCGATCGCCCCCCACGGGAACCCGCCGAGCGGGAAGGAGGCCCTGGCGATCTCCCAGAGCCCCCATGCGCCGACGGCGACGAGCCACCAGCGCGCCGCGGTCCACGACCGAAAGGCCCAGATCGCCACCGACAGGATCGCAGAGGTGATCCCCAGCCAGATCGTGAGAGGGAACCAGGCGACGGCGCCGAGCACGAAGATCCAGTTGAGCGTCGCCCCGAAGAAGGCTGCACCCCAAACGAACCCGACGGCGGCCGCAGCCATGCCGGAGTCGAGTCGCCGAAGACCCCACAACAGAGGGGCGGGGGCGACGAAAGCGAGGAGCCCGAAGCCGAGGGGAGGGAAGGAAGCCCACATCAAGAGCGCGCTCACGAGTGCGGCGACGAGTGGGGCCATGGTCCGTCGAGGTTAGACATGGGCGAACTGGCACCCCTGCCCGGGGAAGCCGCAGCGGGGTCGATCCTGGTCGTCGTGAGCAGCTCAAACGGGTATCGGAGCCCGGTTCGCTCGGCAGACTCGAACCGTAGGATGCCGTAGATGACAGACCTCGAGATCGCAGTCGAGGCAGCCCGGGAAGGCGCCGCCATCGTTCTCGAGCACTTCTCAGGAGGGCGCACTGCGGACCTCAAGGGGACGAACAACCCGGTCACCGAGGCGGACCGCCTATCGGAAGCCAGGATCGTGGAGGTCATCCTGTCGCACCGCCCCACGGACGGGATCCTCGCCGAGGAAGGTACGGGCTCGGCCTCGCACGGGCGCCGCTGGATCATCGACCCGCTGGACGGGACGGTGAACTTCGTGCACGGGATACCGCACATGGGAGTCGCCGTGGCTCTCTTCGAAGGGGACCGAGGCCTCGCAGGCGTCGTCGTCGACCCGTTTCGGGGAGAGGTGTTCGCCGCGGCGTCGGGGAGCGGGGCGACCCTCGGCGGCACGGCGATCGCCGTTTCGGCACGCCGCGACGTATCAGGGTGCGTCGTGGCGACGGGGTTTCCGTACGACCACGATGTGAGAGCCCGCCTGTATGCAGCCGTCGTCGAGGAGGCACTCCGCAGGGTGAACGGTATCCGCCGATTCGGCTCGGCGGCGCTCGACCTGTGCTGGGTGGCGTGTGGCAGGCTCGACGGCTACTGGGAGCTCGGTCTGGCGCCATGGGACATCGCGGCCGGGCTCGTGATCGCCCGTGAAGCGGGGGCCACCGTGACCGACCCCGACGGCATCCCGTCGACGACAGCCACGCCGTGGCTCGTCGCCAGCAACGGCCACATCCACTCCGAGCTGCGCGAAATCGTGACGACGGGGATCCGAAATGCTCAGGGATCGGCGCCACAGCAAGCAGGAGACCTCGAATGAGGGTCACCGCCGGTCCGTGGCGTTTCGGCGCAGGGAGAACGAAGGGCGGATGGATCGACTGATCACGGCGAGAGCGATCCGCACCGCAGACGGGATCGTCGGCGACTCGATCCTCGTCAAGCGCGGGGTGGTCGCCGCCGTCGGCGCCAGGAGCGATCTCGCCTCGCCGGCGCTCCCGGAGCACCGGTATGAGGACGCGGTGATCGTGCCGGGGCTGCGCGACGCCCACCTGCATCCGGTCGCGTACACCGCTCTGCTCACCGGCGTCTCATTGAAGTCGGCCGCCTCGTTCCCGGATTTGGCAGCCCGGCTGGCGGCCGCCGCCGCTGGATCGAGCCCCGGCGAGCCGATCGTCGCAATGCGCCTCGATGACGAGACGCTCGCCGAGCGCCGGCTCCCGCAGGCGAGCGATCTCGACGCTTGGATCGGCGACAGGCCGGCGCTGGTCCACCGATACTGCGGCCACATCGCGGTCGCCAGCAGCGCGGCACTCGCCCTCGCCGGTGTCACCTCGAGCACCGCCGATCCCCCCGGCGGGCTCATCGACCGCGGAGAGGACGGAGCGCCGACGGGGGTTCTCCGTGAAACGGCGATCGACCTGGTCTCGGCGGCGATCAGGGGCAGGGTGCGGGTCGATCCGGCCCGGGTGTCGGCGGCGATGCGAGGACTCGCAGGCCTGGGGATCACATCGATCGGCGCCATGGTGCGCTGCGGAGAGGGGGCGTGGGCATCGCTCGGGAACGAGGCTCTCATCGTCGCCGAGGCGGGCGCCGACATCCCGATCCGGATCGGCGCCTACGTGACCGCCGACGACCTCGGTCAACTCGGCGAGGCGGTGGCCGCACTCGAGGAGGCCGGGCCCAACACCACCTGGAGAGGCGTCAAGAGGTTCGGGGACGGCAGCCTCGGAGGGCACACGGCTGCGATGAATGAACCGTTCGCCGACCGGCAGGATGCACGCGGTCTGCTCCGGTTGTCGGACCTCGACGCCGAGATGGCCCGTGCCGCCCTCGCCGCCGGCCGCCAGGTGGCCATCCACGCAATCGGGGATCGGGCATGCTCCGCCGTCGTCGACCTGTTCGAGACGCTCGTGTCTGCCGGGGTTGCCGGAAATCACCTGCGACTCGAGCACGCCTCGGTCATGACGAGGCCCGACGTCGCTCGCCTCGCGGCGACAGGCGCCATCGCCTCCGTGCAGCCACCCTTTCTGACCTCCGAGACGTCTTGGCTGGAGAAGCGCCTCGGAGCCGATCGGCTCCCGCTGACGTACGCCTTCCGGTCCCTCGAGGAGGCGGGCGTCACGATCGCAGGCGGGTCCGACTGCCCGGTCGAGTCACCCGACCCGTGGGCCGGGATGGCCGCCGCCAGAGACAGGGCGGGCATCGTGCCCGCCGAAAGCCTGTCCGCAGAACGAGCTCTCGCCCTCTACACGACGGGTGGGGCTACCGCGCTCGGCGAGGCGGAGCCGCTCGCAGCAGGCAGTCCGGCCGACTTCGTCGTCGTCGACAGGGACCCGGTTCTGGCGTCGCCCGCCGAGCTGAGGGCCACGGTGGTCATCGACACGTACGTCGGCGGCGAGGCTGTGGAGGTCGACACATCACGTTCCGTGTGGGTCGGGTGAGCCCAGGGCTCAGCTGGTGACGAGCGGCACCCAGCAAGCAGGACACAGGTAGGCGTCGGCACGGAACCGCATGTCGTCAATGTCGACCGCGCCGCACGTCGAGCAGCGCCGCTCTCTGAAGTCCTCGGCGACACGGTCGAACGGACCGTCCCTCGCCAGGAGGTCGTCGACGAGGACCGCGGTGCTCGTACCGTTCTTCACGACGGCGCGCAGGTTATACACCGCCAATTCCGAATCCGGTCATTACGGGCTACCGAGGAGCTCCCTGAGCCGCGGGGCGACGTCCGGCTCGTACTCGGCGTGACGACCGGTCGCCTTCTTCGAGTACACGAGCTCGTCTCCGACCGTCACCTCGAAAACACCGCCCCTGCTCGGTATGAGCGCGACGTCGTCGACGTGGTGCTCGAACTCGGTGAGGATCAGCCCGACCATGCTCACGGCACGGTCCGTATAGCCTCAAGCGGCGCAGTACTCGATGGAGAGGTGCATCGAGCGGGAGTGTATACGACGGGTTGCCTCCCGTTGGCGCGGCGGTCGCCAGACGTCGGCGGCTGCCCCTCACTCGTCGGTGACGCACCCCTCGGAGGCCGACTTGACGGTCCGCACGTAACGTCCCAGCGTGCCTCTGGTCGCCTTGAGCGGCGGCGGCGTCCAGCGGGACCGCCGAGCCTCGAGCTCGACGACGTCCACATCGAGGTCGATCGTCCGCGCCTCCGAGTCGATCGAGATGACGTCACCCGCTTCCACGAGCGCGATCGGGCCCCCCTCCTGGGCCTCGGGGGTCACGTGGCCGATGATGAAGCCGTGCGAGCCGCCCGAGAAGCGCCCGTCTGTGAGGAGGGCCACCTCACCCCCCAGGCCTGCCCCGACCAGTGCCGACGTGGGCGTCAGCATCTCAGGCATCCCGGGCCCGCCTTTCGGCCCTTCCTGTCGGATCACGACCACGTCCCCGGGCGCTATCTCGCCTCGCTCGAGGGCATGGAGCATCTCCTCCTCGCCTTCGAACGGGCGCGCCGGGCCCCGAAAACGCAGGCCCTCCTTCCCGGTGATCTTGGCCACCGCCCCGTCGGGGGCCAGGCTGCCTCTGAGGATCAGGATGTGGCCCGTCGCCTTGATCGGGTCATCCCATGGGTGGATCACATCCTGGCCGTCGGCGAGGCCCGGGAGGTTGGCGACGTTCTCTTCGATGGACTTGCCCGTCACGGTGACGCACGAGCCGTCGATGGCGTCGTGCTCGAGGAGCATCCTCATCACCGCAGGCGTCCCCCCGGCGGTGTGGACGTCCTCCATCACGTAACGGCCGCTCGGCTTGAGGTCGGCCAGGTATGGCGTCCTGTCGCTCACGGCTTGGAAGTCGTCGAGCCCCAGCTCGACTCCGACAGACCTCGCCATCGCGATGAGGTGCAGCACCGCGTTGGTCGACCCTCCGAGCACGGTGACCACGACCATGGCGTTCTCGAATGCAGCCCGCGTCATGATGTCGCGGGGCAGCAGATCGAGCTCGAGCAGGTTGCGGATCGCCGATCCGGCCGCCGAGCACTCCTCGAGCTTGCCGGGATCGGTGGCCGGAGTCGAGGACGAGTACGGCAGGCTCATGCCGAGCGCTTCGATGGCAGACGCCATCGTGTTGGCGGTGTACATCCCGCCGCAGGCTCCGGGTCCCGGGCAGGCGTGGCGCACGATGTCCATCCGCTGTGTCTCGTCGATCTTGTCGGCGATGAGCTCGCCATAGGACTGGAAGGCGGAAACGATGTCGATGGTCGCCCCGGCAGCCGTGTGCCCAGGGCGAATCGTCCCTCCGTAGATCATCAGCGACGGCCGGTTCAGCCTGCCCATCGCCATGACGCACCCTGGCATGTTCTTGTCGCACCCCGGTATCGAGATGTTGGCGTCGTACCACTGCGCCTGCATCACCGTTTCGATCGAGTCTGCGATGAGGTCGCGCGACTGCAGCGAGTAGCTCATCCCCGCGGTCCCCATCGAGATCCCGTCGGACACGCCGATGGTGTTGAAGCGCATTCCGACGAGGCCGGCGGCCACGACGCCCTCCTTGACCCTGGCGGCGAGCCCGTCGAGGTGCATGTTGCACGAGTTGCCCTCGTACCACATCGACGCGATGCCAACCTGGGGCTTGGCCATGTCGTCGCTGGTCAGGCCGGTGGCGTAGAGCATCGCCTGCGAGCCGCCCTGGGAGGCACGCTGTGTGATCCTGCTGCTGTATCTGTTCAGCTCGGTCATCGACTCCTCCAGCTGTTCGGGTCACGATGGTATCCGGGGAGATCCTGCGACGGCGCGGCCGAGGTTGCCCGGCCACCTTGGCCGCGCCGAGGTGGCCGGCCGCCACCTTGCCCGCGGCGGCCGGAGGATGGGAACCACCTCGGCTCCGCGTCCGTCAGACACCGGCCCATCCCCGACAGACACGTGTTAGCCGCCCACCGCCGATACAATCGGCGGACGCCTTCGCGGCTGCTCCCTCCACCCTCACAGGAAGCTCGATGACCACCACTGAAATCCCAACCGTCACACCTTCGCCCCTTCCCCCTCCGCCGCGCAGGCGGAGCCGGGTCAAGGTGGCGATCATCGCCCTCCTCAGCCTCGCAGTTCTGATAGTCGCCGCTGCGATCGGCTTCATCCTCTACACGGGATCGAAGATCGAGCGGATTCCCGAGGCCGAAGTCGCCGCCCTCACCCCGGTTGCGTCAGACGCACCGAGAAACATCCTGGTCGTCGGCGTTGACACCCGGGCCAACCTGCCCGGCGACTTCGAGAACTTCGGCAACCCGGGCTCGTTCGCCGGGTCCCGGACGGACGTGATCATGGTGATGCACTTCGTACCGGGGCGAGGCGCCCAGCTGCTGAGCATTCCCCGCGATCTGCGAGTCGACATCCCCGGCAGCGGCACGGGCAAGATCAACGCCGCAACTACCGTCGGCGGCGCCGATGCACTCATTCGTGTCATCCAGAACGAGCTGGGCATCGAGGTCAACAACTACATGGAGATCGACTTCGCAGGGTTCGCCGAGATCGTCGACTCGCTCGGGGGCGTGACACTGACGTTCGAGAACCCCGCCCGCGACACGAAGTCCGGCTTCGCGGTCGATGCCGGAACCCAGGTCCTCGACGGGGAGCAGGCGCTGGCGTACGTTCGCTCTCGCAACCACCAGGAGCTCATCGGATCGTCGTGGGAGAGCACCAAAGGCACGGACATCGGCAGGACGCGGCGCCAGCAGGAGGTCCTCATCGCCCTCCTCGGCGAAGCCGGGTCCGCTTCCAACGCCTTCGATCTTCCCGGCTTCGTCACCACGCTCGCAGGCCAGATCAGGGCAGACGCCGGGCTCAACACGAACGTGATCGTCTCCCTCGGTCGCTCTGCCATGCAGCTACGCAGCGGAGACATCGACGCCCTCACGCTCCCGGTCGACATCACGACGATCGGCGGCGTTTCGTACGTCGTCCCCAACGCCAAGACGCAGCCGGCTCTCGATGCCTTCAACGCAGGGGACCTGTTCCCGAGGTGATCGGCTCCGGCGCAGGCTCCGCTCACCCGAGCCGGTAGAAGGCGTTGACCGGGTTCTCGATCGGGAGACGCTCGAAACGCGTGAACCCGGCCGCCCGAGCGAGCTCCTCGGCTCGCCGCGGCCCCCACGCCGTGCCAAGGGCGTCGTCACCCGACGACCGCGAGAGCGGCAAGCACAGCAGCGCCGACAAGCCGTAGAGAAAGGCGCCCCTCTCGTCGAGGTTCGCCTCCAGGCTCGGCCCTGCGTCGGGCTCGACCATGAAGAAGGTGCCATTCTCGGCGAGCGACCTGTGCACGCGTCGCAGCGCCTCGAACGCCTCGCCGATGTCGTGGATCGTGTCGAACGCCACCACGAGGTCGTATGCCCCCTCGGCGTCGAGGTCGAGCACGTTGGCGACCCGGAAGGTCACGTTCGGCGCACCCAGCTCACTCGCCCCACGCCGGGCGGCGGCGATCGCCTCCGCGTCGATGTCGATGCCCTCCACCGTGGCCGCCGGGTGTGCGGCCGCGATCGCCAGGGAGGCCGCCCCGATGCCACACCCGACGTCGAGCACGCGCCCGCCGGCTGTGAGCGCCTCTACGACGTCCGGCATGGCGGCGAGCCACTTGCGGACGAGGAGAACCCTGATCGATGGCGCGTTCACCCTCCCGGCGCCCGCAACCGAGTCGCCCGGATACTCCGACCGCGCAACGCCGCGGCCGCTGGCAACCGCTTCGGTGAGCACGGGAAGGGCGGCGAGCACCGACGGAATGTCTCTCGTGAGACCCCCGACGAAGTACGGCGACGCCTCGTCCCCGAAGACGGCGATGCTCTCCTCGTCGACCGCGAAGCGCCCTCCGTCGTACGAAACGACTCCGCCCGCTGCGAGGGCCGAGAGCATCTCGAGCACGTACCGCTCGTCGAGGGATCCGGATGCGGCCACCTCGGCGGCAGTCGACGGGCCATGGGCGGCCAGCACTCTGAGCACACCCGTGCGGTCTGCCAGATCGAGCACCCCGACCATGACGGCCCCGCGAATCCACTGGTTGGCGAGGTCGAAGCGATTTCGAACCGCCTCTCGGTCCATGCTCATCGTGCCTCCTCCCCGGTGACGGGCTCGACCGCCGCGGTACCCTGCCGCCGTCATGCAACGCGAGTCCCTACCGACGCGTCCCGCCGTCGTGCTCGCCTTGCTCGCAGCGGCATACGTCGCAGCCCAGATCCTCGCAGACGTGTCGAGTCTGAAGCTCGCCAATGTGTTCGACAACGCCATCGATGGCGGCACGCTCATCTACCCGATCACGTTCACGCTGCGTGACCTCGTCCACAAGGTGGCGGGCAAGCAGGTGGCACGGGCGCTGATCGTCGCCGCGGCCCTCATCAACGTCTTCATGGCAGGCCTCTTCTGGATCGTCGACGCCCTCCCGCTCGTACCCGACAGCGGTCAGCAGTCCGAGCTCTTCGGCGCAGTGCTCGGCCCGGTCTGGCGGATCGTGTTCGCCTCGATCGTGGCCGAGGTGATCTCGGAGCTGGTCGACACCGAGGTGTACTCGGCCTGGGTGAGGCGCTTCGGGAACCGCAGCCAGTGGGGCAGGGTGCTCGCCTCGAACGCTGTCGCGGTACCGCTCGACTCGCTGGTGTTCGCCGTGCTCGCCTTCGGGGGGCTCGTCGACCCGGCCATCGTCCGCCAGATCGTCCTCACCAACGTCGTCGTCAAGCTCCTCGTCACGCTGGTGTCGCTCCCCCTCATCTACACGGTCGGCTCACAGCCCGAGGTCGCACCGCCACGCTGAGCCGGCTTGCGTGCGGGGAGGAGGTTCCAGCCGGGCTCACCCCTTACACTCGCACGCGACGAGACAGGAGCACATCGCATGCGGATCGGGATCCTCACCGGCGGCGGAGACGTCCCCGGCCTGAATCCCTGCATCAAGGCCGTCGTCAATCGCGTCAGCGAGGGCGGACACGAGGTGGTCGGGATCAAGCGCGGGTGGAGCGGCCTCCTCAACATCCGACTCGACGACGAGACGAGCCGTCGAGACAACACCATCGACCTCGATCCGGCCGTCGTCAGGACCATCGACCGCACGGGTGGCACGTTTCTCCACACGTCGCGGACGAATCCGTCGAACGTCGCCAAATCCGCCGTCCCCGACTTCCTCCTCGACGCCGCCACCGGCGACGGCCCGCTCGACTTCACGCCGCACGTGCTGCGGATCGTCGATCAGCTCGGTCTGGACGTGCTGATCCCGATCGGAGGCGACGACACGCTCTCGTACGGGCTGAGGATGCACGACGAAGGCGTCCCGGTGATCGCCATCCCGAAGACGATGGACAACGACGTCCACGGCACCGACTACTGCATCGGCTTCTCGACTGCCGTCTCCCGCGGCGTCGAGTTCATCCACAACCTGAGGACCTCCACGGGATCCCACGAGCGGATCGCCGTGATCGAGCTCTTCGGGAGGTACAGCGGGGAGACCTCGCTCATCACGGCATACCTCGCCGGGGTCGACAGGGCGATCATCTCTGAGGTGCCGTTCGACGCCAAGAAGCTCGGCGAGCTCCTGATGGAAGACAGATCCGCCAACCCGTCGAACTACGCCATGGTGACCATCTCGGAAGGTGCCGTCATGGAGGGAGGCGAGATGGCCCTCTCCGGCGAGGAGGACGCATACGGCCACCGCAAGCTCGGTGGGATCGGTGACCAGCTCGGTGTGCTGCTCAAGGAGGTCACCGGTGTCGGCATCATCAACCAGCAGGTCGCCTACCTGATGCGCTCGGGACGTCCCGACTCGCTCGACCTCATGGTCGCCACCAACTACGCAGTCATGGCGGCGGACCTCGCTCTCGAGGGAGCTTCCGGGCGCATGGTGGCGCTGCGCGGCGGCACGTATACCAATGTGCCGATCTCGGCGACCCGCGAGGGCGTGAAACGGGTCGACGTGGACGAGCTGTACGACGTCAACACCTACAGACCGAAGGTGCGGCACGTGGGCGGCAAGCCCATGTTCCTCTACTAGGGGTGCGACGAGTCCGCATGCTCCCTCCGATCTGCTCAGGCGATCGAGCGGGCGAGGGGTCGAACCTCCGCCAGCGAGAGGGTCGGGCTCATGCAGACGCCGCCACGCGGTCGATCTCGAACCACACCGTCTTGCCGTCCCCGGCGGGCACCACCCCCCAGCGGTCCGCCATGGACTCCACGATCCGCAGGCCCCTCCCGGCCGGCTGAGTGTCGGCATACGACCGCGTGACCGGCTGGTCGCTGCTCCGATCCGTCACCGAGATCCTGATTGCGTCGTTCCTGGGGAGGATCCTGACCCTGAAAGGAGTCCGGGCGTGGAGGATGGCGTTGGTCGCCAGCTCGGACACGAGTGTCGCCAGCCGGGTGTTGACGTCGCGGTCCTCGCTCCAGCCGGCTGCGAGCACGAACCTTCTCGCCGCTCGCACGGATTCGGGGCTCGGCAGGAAATCCATCTCGACCGGGCCATCACCACCACGTCGCGAGTCGCCGCTCACCCCTGAAACCACCTCATCTGAGATCCTATGAAGCATCGTAGGGTCGAAGTGCCACCAAACCGGGTTGCCCGGCGCGCCCCCACAGGAGCGTGATGTCGACCTGCGCCCACTCACCGGGATCGACCACCTCAGCGCCCGACCACGTCACCCACGACCATGGCGAGGCGCCTCATCGCCTCTCGGAGCACCGACCCGCTACCCGGCGACTCCGCCACGTGCAAACGATCGCACCCCCTGGGCATGCACACCGGGTCCCGCTGCCGCCCTGGGGCGGAGCCCGGCGTGACTGTATAGGATCGTTCGTGGTGACCGAGCCGCGCGGTCCCCCAGCCGGAGGCGAAGCGATGACTCGTGCGTTCCCCGCGCGCGGTGCGTTGGCGCTGGTGGTGGCCGTGATCGGCGCCGCATGCAGCGCAGGTTCTGGCGCGGGGTCCACCCCAACCCAGGACGTCACGTCGGAGCCGGCAGCGACATCCTCGCCCCGAGCCACCACGGCGGCCCCGGGCCAGACCACGACATCGCTCGTATTCCGCGACGTCAACCAGTCCGTCCTCCAGCCGCGCCAGGGCTTCTGGGACTCGCTGTTCGTCGACCCCGGTGCGGTGATCTACCACGGTGGGCTCTTCTACATGTTCTACAACGGGATCGCCGCCTATCCCTCGCAGGCGGGAGTCGGATTCGCGACCTCGACCGACGGGGTGACGTGGGTCAGAGAGACCGATGAACCCCTCTTCACCGGGGAGTCCCTCGACTACCTGCAGGTGAGCCTGTTCGTGAGCTCGGGCATGGTCAGCGACGACGGGACCTGGGTCCTCTACTTCTACACGCAGGGTCGCGACGACGTGACCCGTTCGGGGGTCATCGGGATGGCGACGGCGCCGGAGCCGCGCGGACCGTGGACGCTCTCGGAGCACCCGGTCCTCGACGTCGGTCCCGAAGGGTCGTGGGACTCCTTCGCGGTGCTCAACCCGAGCGTCGTAGAGACCGCCGACGGTTACCTCATGTACTACGACGGAAGTCGCGGTGACCTCAACTCGGAGAGGGACCGCATGATCGGCCTCGCCACCTCCGAGGACGGTGCCACCTGGACGAAACACGACGACCCGGCCACCACGAAGCCACCGTACGCGCGGAGCGACCCCTTGCTCGTGGCCGGGCGAGCCGGGGATTGGGACGAGCTGCGAGCCTACGACCCGAACATCGTCCGGGTCGGCGATCGCTTCGAGATGAGCTACATGAGCTACAAGCCGGACGGGTCACGCCCGGTCGTCAACTACCAGCTCGGCGTCGCGACGAGCGAGGACGGGGTCAGGTGGTCGAAGGACGAAACGGACAGTCCCATCCTCGAGAGCGGCGAGACAGGCTGGCAGGGCATCTTCCTATCGAGCCTCATCGAGGTGAACGGGGCCCTCTACCTGTACTTCGATGTCCAGCGCGGCATTCAAGGGACCACGGAGGTGTGGCTCCTCTCGGAGACAGATCCATGAGCGTCGGGCGCTCCGGCGATGGACGGCCGATCTAACGTTCTCCACTCCACACGACGGGAAGCAGATGGCAGCCGGAGGACACGGCACTCGAGCGATCATCGCGGCGTTCTTCGCCAACCTCGGCATCGCGATCGCCAAGTTCGTCGCCTTCGTGTTCACCGGTTCGTCTTCGATGCTCGCCGAGTCGATCCACTCGGTCGCGGACACCGGTAACCAGGGCCTGCTCCTGCTCGGGGGGCGCCTGGCGCGGCGGACGGCGAACGAGGAGTTCCAGTTCGGGTTCGGGAGGGAGCGCTACTTCTGGGCGTTCGTCGTGTCGCTCGTCCTGTTCACGCTCGGGTCGCTCTTCGCACTGTACGAGGGCGTCGAGAAGATCACCCATGCCGGGCACGAGATCGAGGCGGTCGGCTGGGCGTTCGGGGTGCTTGGGGTGGCCGTCGTCCTCGAAGGGTTCTCGTTCCGCACCGCCATCGAAGAGTCGCGTCCGCTGCTACAGGGAAGGAGCTGGTGGCGGTTCATAAGGACATCGAAGCAGCCGGAGCTGCCCGTGGTCCTGCTGGAGGACCTCGGGGCACTCGTCGGCTTGCTGCTGGCCCTCGCCGCCCTGACGGTCGCCGTGGTGACCGGAGACGCGGTGTGGGACGGGATCGGCACGATGGCGATCGGGGTGCTGCTCGGAGGGATCGCCATCACGCTCGCCATCGAGATGCGCGGACTGCTCATCGGAGAGTCGGCCTCCCCTGCAGATCAGGCTGCCATCGTGAGGGCGATCGAGGGGACTCCGGGCGTGGCGCGCCTGATCCACGTGAGAACGCAGCACATCGGACCGAACGAGCTGCTGGTGGGCGCCAAGGTCGGCTTGGAGCCGGGGCTCGGCATGGGAGAGATCGCGGGTGCGATCAACGAGGTCGAGCGGCGAGTGCGCCACGAGATCGGCGTCGACACCGTCATCTATGTGGAACCGGACCTGTACGACGCCACGGGCACCAACGCTTGATCACGGCTGCATGAACCTTGCTGCGGCGCCTTCCGGGTCGAGCACGCCCTCCAATTGGGCATAAGGGATCGTCACGGTCGGCGTGCCGAGCTCGGCCGGACCGACTGACAGCTCGTCGAAGCTCACCGCGAGGCCCGCCTCGGTGACGAGGACCCACTCGATCGCCTCCGGCTCCGTTCCTGAGGCGAATGGGGCATATTGCTCGTCGGATCCCTGGTACAGCTCTGCAACGACGAGGTCCGCGGCCAGCGCGGCGACTGCCTGGCGTCCCTCTCCCGATATGGTGAGGTCGTCGAGCCTGAGCTCGACACCTGCCGTGACGTCGATCATGAGCGTCGAGATCGATTTGGAGCGTTCGGAGGCGCCGGTGAAGAGGGATTCCTCGAAGAAGCGGAAGCTCATGAGCGACGTGTCTGCGTACACCACTTCGTACGTGAACTCGTAGCTGCTCGGCTCGTCCGAGCCGCGGGGCGGACCGAGCGCCTCGAGCAGCTCGATCACCGGTTCCACCCTCTCCGAGACGTGGGTCTCGACGAGCGTGTTCACCTGTGAGACGAGAGCCTCTTCGATCTGGTCGCTCTCGACGACCGGGAACGAGACCAACGCCCGGTACTGGGGGACCTGTCTCGAGAGGTCCTGGACGGCACTCCGGATGACCACCCCGTTCTCGGACACGACCGGCGTGGTCGAGGTCGTCGTCGCCGCCGGCAGCGCCGTGGTCGCCGTTGCCGTCGTCGTCTCATCTCCCGGCACCGTCGTCGCCGGCGGCGACATCGATGACGGCGCGCCGGGAGCGGCGACCGGGACCTTCGGCGCACATGCGAACGCTGCCGTTGCCAAGGCGATCGCGACCGCGCCGCGCCGCCGGGACCGGCGGGTGAGCCGACCTGCTGCCTGCGGTATCGCGGTTCTCCTCCTCGACTGATGCGCGTGAACCGGTGACCGTACTCGACTCGCCGCGGCAGGCCGGTGGCCTGCCCGGCGGATCGTCCGTCCTCGCCGACCCTCAGGACCGTTTATCTTGGAATCGCCCGGCACGGAGGAACGCCATGCGCTTCAGAACCAAGCAGATCCACGCAGGCGTCGAGCCCGATCCAACGACCGGCGCCATTCTGACGCCGATCCACCAGTCCACCACATTCGTGCAGCCTTCGGTCGACCAGTACCTCGCCACGGGATACTCGTACTCGCGTTCCGGCAACCCCACCGTGCGCGCCCTCGAGGAGAAGCTCACCGCCCTCGAAGAGGCCGCCGACACCGCAGCATTCGCCACAGGCATGGCAGCGACGAACGCCGTCTTCATGGCGATGCTCAACTCCGGTGACCACGTGGTCGTTTCGGACGTCGTATACGGAGGGACGTACCGGCTGGCGACCCAGGTGTACACCCGCTTCGGCGTGGAGTTCTCGTTCGTCGACACCTCGGACCCGGAGAACGTCGCGGCAGCCGTGTCCGGTTCGACCAGGCTCATCTTCACGGAGACACCGGCCAACCCGACTCTCAAGCTCACGGACATCAGAGCCGTGTCGGAGGTCGCCGCCGAGAACGGGATCCCGCACTGCGTCGACAACACGTTCCTGACGCCGTACTACCAGCGCCCGATCGAGCTCGGCGCAGACCTGGTCGTCCACTCGACGACGAAGTACATCGACGGGCACAACGCCACCGTCGGAGGCGCCGTCGTATCGAACACGCCGGAGCTCGCCGAGCGGATCAAGTTCGTGCAGAACACCTCCGGGACCACGATGTCTCCGCAGGTCGCCTGGCTCACGATGCAGGGCGCCAAGACGCTCTCGGAGCGCATGGACAGGCAGTCGGCGAACGCCCTCGAGATCGCCGGCTACCTCGAGTCGCACCCCAAAGTCGTCCGCGTCGCCTACCCGGGCCTCGAGTCGTTCCCGCAGCACGATCTTGCCAAGCGGCAAGCGTCAGGGTTCGGCGCCATGGCCTGGTTCGAGGTCGTGGGCGGCCTCGAAGCCGGTAAGCGTGTGATGGACGCCGTCAGGCTGTGGGCGCTCGCCGAGAACCTGGGATCCGTCGAATCGCTGATCACCCACCCGGTCACGATGACCCACGCCTCGATCTCGCCCGAGGACCGCCGGCGGGTGGGCATCACGGACGGCCTCATCCGGCTCTCGGTCGGGCTCGAGGATGTCGAAGACCTCATCGAGGACTTGGCTGCCGCCCTCGACGCCGCCTGAGGCCCATCACGGCACGGTCAGAGACGCCGTTGCGAAGATGACGTGGAAGGGCGCGCAGTAGATCACGACGCTCCCCGCCTGGGACACGTCGAAGTCGGCCGGGATCTCGTAGTTCTGGTCACCCTTGTTCCCCTTGAGGCCTCCCAGGTCGAGGTAGCCCGTCGCCATCACGTCGTCGGTACTGGTGGGCTCGGCGACGGAGGTGAGGATCACGTGCAGGTCGGGCCCGTTCGTCACGTCGAGACCCTCGAACCGAAGGACGCGTGATCCGTCCTCGAGCTCGTAGATCGTCGCCGACCCTGAGCCGCTATGGCCGGGCTCGCCGTCGACGAACGTCCCGGCGCGCAGCGCGATCGACCCAGCCGGTGACGTCGTCGTGGCCGGCGCCTCGGTCGACGACGTCGTCTCGCCCGGTTGCTCGTCAGCCGCCGAGGTCGAGGTGGAGCCGGCCGTCGAGGTCGAGGTGGTCGGCGTCCCGTCGGTTGCCTGCCCGACGAGAGGGGCGGCCTGCGGGAACTCCTCGATCACGGTCTTGTCGATGAAGAGCGGAGATCCCAGGTACCAGGCGACCGCCAGGACGGGTATCGCCAGGATCAGCGCGGTGATGACGAACCACCGCCGCTTGTAGATGGGCCTGTTCAAAGCGGTCTCCCTCGTCGTTCGGGGTGGCAACGTAGAGCATCTCATGCGCCATTTCCCAGGTGGGGTGAACGTTTCGTGAACACGGGCCGGCAATCCCGGGGCGCCAATCCATTTAGCCTGCTTTCGATGGACATTCGGGAGAGCATCGTCGAGGCGATCGGGTGGACCCCGATCGTGAGGCTCGGAAGGCTCCACCCGCCGGGCAATCTCGTCGCCAAGATCGAGTGGATGAACCCCGGCGGGTCTGTCAAGGACAGGATCGGCATGCCGATGATCGAGCGCGCCGAGCGAGAGGGCCGGCTCGGCCCTGGGGGCACGATCGTCGAACCGACGAGTGGCAACACCGGCGTCGGGCTCGCCATGGCCGCCGCTATCAAGGGGTACCGGCTCATCGCAGTGATGGGCGACAAGCAGTCGCAGGAGAAGCAGGACCTGCTGCGCGCCTACGGTGCCGAGGTCGTGGTCTGCCCGACGGACGTCCCTCCCGAGGACCCGGACAGCTACTACGCCGTCGCCGAGCGCCTCAGTCGGGAGATCCCGGGGGCATATCGGCCAGATCAGTACTCCAACCCGGCGAACCCGATGGCGCACGCAGAGACGACCGGCCCGGAGATCTGGGCACAGACGGACGGGCGGGTGGGCGCCGTCGTCGTCGGCGTAGGGACGGGCGGGACGATCTCCGGCGCCGGGAGATACCTCAAGTCTCGGAAGCCCGACGTTCTCGTCGTCGGCGTCGACCCGGAAGGCTCGATCTACACGGCGGACGGCGACGTCGCCGGTTACCTCATCGAGGGGGTCGGTGAAGACTTCTGGCCGGAGACGTTCGACAGGTCGATCGTCGACCGCTGGGAGACGGTGGCGGATCGGGAGGCGTTCGCGACGGCGAGGCGCCTCGCTCGAGTCGAGGGGATGCTCGTCGGCGGCTCCTGTGGGATGGCGGTTGCAGGAGCCCTCAGGGTGGCCCGCGATCTGCCTGAGGAGCTCGTCGTCGTCCTACTCCCCGACTCGGGCCGCAACTACATCAGCCGCATCTTCAACGACGAGTGGATCCGAGATCACGGCATGGATGGCGACGTGGGATGATGGCTCGATGACCACCGACCTGAGCATCCTGGCCCGTGCATGCTGGGCCCTCGACGCTCGCCGATGGCTGCTCACCGCGGCCCAGGTGGCTGCTGCCTTGCTGTTCGTGCTCGGCTGCCTCCTCTTCTACCGGCCGCACTTCTACGTGCACGGCGTCTCGCTGTTCCTCGGAGGAAGCCTGCTGATCCTGACGGCAGCACTCGGAGAGGCGTTGCTGCGCCACGGCCCCTCGCGCTAGCCCGATCATCGCCGGAAAGGTCCTCACCCCAGGAGGATCACCACCGCGAAGCCGAGCACGATGAGGTTGCCTGCCACGATTGCCGTCCTCTGTGCCGGCGGGGGGAGGCGTTGCCCGGCGAAGGCGCCGACGCCGGCGATGAACGTCTGCCACGACAACGACGCGGCGCCTGCACCCGCCACGAACAGGGCGCCCTCGACGGCGGTCATGGAGGTGGCAACACCGAGACCGACGATGAAGGCCGCGAAGTAGATCACCGTCTGCGGGTTGATCAGCGTCAGCCCGACGAACTTCCGGTACGTTGCGAGCGGCCGATCGGCGTCGGCTGCGTGGGGCAGCGTGCTCGGGAACGCCACCCTGCCACGGCGCAGGCCGAGGATGGCGATGCCGACCAGCACGAAGGCGCTCACGAAGCGGAGTGGGTCCTCGAAAGACTCGATCGCCGACGCCAACCCGACTCCGCCGGCGACGGCGGCCCCCGAATACAGGAAGTCGGCGGTGGCGGCGCCCGCCCCCGCAGCCATGGCCGGGCGGAACCCGCCGCGGATGCCCGTCTCGATGATGAGCACCGCGATGGCGCCCACCGGGATGGCGATTCCGAACCCGGCGCCGATGCCGATGAGCAGTGCGTCCATGGGCGGAATCTAGAGAGGCCCGAAACCGCCCCGTGGCGGCCCAGGAGCAGCCACAGCCTGCTCACCCCCACCCCTTGGTGGGGCCCCACCCTGGGTGGGGTGGGCGTCCGTTTGCGCTATCATCGCCGGGTGAAATCGGAGCACAAGCGCGACGCGTTGAACCGCCTCAAGACCGTGCGGGGGCACGTCGAGGCCGTCATCCGGATGGTGGAAGCCGAGGAGTACTGCCCCGACATCATGAAGCAGGTGTCGGCCGTGCAGGGATCGCTCGAGAAGGTGAACCGCCTCCTCCTGCAGAACCATGTGGAGACGTGCGTGCTCGAGGCGGTCGCGGAGGGTCGCTCCGAGCAGATCGTCGACGAGTTGATGGCGACGCTCCGGTTCACGCCAGCCATAACAGGTCCGGAGGAGGGACTATGACGACGTTGACACTGAGCGTCCCCGACATCTCGTGCGGTCACTGCAAGACCGCCATCGAGGGGGCGGTCTCCGAGGTTGCGGGAGTGGAGCAGGTCGAGGTGACGATCGAGTCGAAGACGGTCGACGTCGTGCTCGATCCGGCGACTCCACGCCACGCGATCGTGACCGCCATCGAATCGCAGGGTTACGAGGTGGCGCCCTCGTAGGCGAAACCATGTCCCAAGCCACCACCGAGCGAACGATCGCCTTCGACGTCGAAGGTATGACGTGCGCCAGCTGTGCCATCAGGATCGAGCGCGTACTCGGAAGACAAGAAGGCGTGGCGAGCGCCGTCGTCAACTTCGCAGGGCAGGAAGCCCGGGCGACCGTGTCTCCGACCGTGAGCGTCGCCGTTCTGCAGGATGCGGTCGAGAAGATCGGCTACAAGGTCACGCCGATGGAGCCCGGCCATGAACGGTCGACGCCCGTGGAGCGCTACGCCGCCGAGGAGCGGGCGCAGCTGCGCAACGTTGCCCTCTCGGCACTGTTCGCCCTGCCTCTCATGGCGATCTCGATGCTCGGGCCGGAGACCACGGGGGCGAGGCTCGTCCAAGCCGCCCTTGCCGTGCCCGTGGTGTTCGTCTTCGGATCGCAGTTCCACCGCGGCGCCTGGCGACGCCTCGTCAACCGGGGCGCCAACATGGACACGCTCATCTCCCTCGGATCCTTGGCGGCTTTCACATACTCGGTGTGGGCACTCTTGTCCGGGGAGCACGTCTTCTTCGAGACGGCAGGGATGATCGTGACGTTGATCCTGCTGGGACGCTTCTTCGAGGCTCGATCCAAGGGCAGGGCTTCGCAGGCAGTCGTCAAGCTCATGGAGCTGGGGGCTCGCGAGGCGAGGGTCATACGCGGGGGCGTCGAGGTGACGGTCGATCCACTCGAGCTGAGTCCGGGCGAGGTCGTCGTCGTGCACCCGGGTGAGAAGGTCCCGACGGACGGCACCATCGTCACAGGCCGATCGACCATCGACGAGAGCATGCTCACTGGAGAATCGGTGCCCGTCGACAAGTCCGAAGGGGACGAGGTCTTCGGGGCGACCGTGAACCAGCACGGGAGGATCGAGATCGCGGTCACCCGGGTCGGGCCGAACACGGCGCTCGCTCAGATCGTCCGTCTCGTCGAGGACGCCCAAGCCTCCAAGGCGCCGATCCAACAGCTCGCCGACCGCCTCTCGGGAGTGTTCGTTCCTGCAGTGATCGGCATCGCCACCATCACGTTCCTCGGCTGGCTCGTTGGAACCGGCGACGTACCGACCGCGATCCGCAACGGGGTGGCCGTGCTCATCATCGCCTGCCCGTGTGCTCTCGGGTTGGCGACTCCGACAGCGATCATGGTGGGCTCGGGCAGAGGCGCCGAGCTCGGCGTCCTCTTCAAAGGAGCGGACGCCTTCGAGCGTGCCAAGGCGATCGACACCGTCGTCTTCGACAAGACGGGAACGCTCACCCGCGGCCTCATGAGCGTCACGGACGTGATATCTCCCGACGAGCGCACGTTTCTCCACCTCGTCGGGTCCATCGAGGCTGCCAGCGGCCACCCGATCGGGTCTGCGGTCGCCCTGGCCGCCGACGAACGGCACATCGAGCTCGCCATCCCGGAGGCCGTCGAGGCGGTTGCGGGTAACGGCGTGGTGGGCGTCGTGAACGGCACCGAAGTGACGGCCGGCAAGTCCAAGCTCCTCGCAGACAGAGGGCTCCTCGTCCCCGCGGGGCTCGCAGACGCCGCCGCTCGCCTCGAGCGAGAGGGCAAGACCGCCTTCCTGGCGGGATGGGACGGCGAGGCTCGTGGCGCCTTCGGCCTGGCAGACGCGATCCGCCCGAGCTCGGCCGCCACCGTCGGCGCGCTCCATGCGTCCGGGATCACAACCGCCATGGTGACGGGCGACAACAGGCGGACGGCAGAAGCGATCGCTGCCGAAGTCGGCATCGAGATCGTGCTCGCCGAGGTGTTGCCCGAGGAGAAGGCATCCGAGGTCGCCCGGCTCCAGGGTGCCGGGGCCACGCCGGCGTTCGTCGGCGACGGGATCAACGACGCCCCCGCCCTCACGGCCGCCAGCCTCGGGATCGCCATCGGCACCGGAACGGACATCGCCATAGAGGCCGCCGACGTCGTCCTCATGTCCGGGGACCCCAGGCTGGTCGTCACTGCCCTCGACCTGGCCAAGCGGACGTTCCGCACGATCGAGCAGAACCTATTCTGGGCCTTCTTCTACAACGTCGCCGCGATTCCCCTCGCATCGGCCGGCCTCCTCGATCCGATGATCGCCGCCGGCGCCATGGCCTTCTCGAGTGTTTCCGTCGTCACCAACTCGTTGCGACTTCGCCGGTTCGGAGCCTGATCCCCGGCGCACCTCCATCGATGGCATGTCACGGGAGCAGCCCGTCATGTGCGTCGGGACCCGCGTTAGCCTTCACGCCATGGACGCCATCCGCCGCTTCCACAAGCCGAGCCTGCGGCGGCCCCGAGCCCTCATCGCCTTCGAGGGCTGGAACGACGCGTGTGACGCCGCCTCGGGAGCGGCGACCTTCGCGCTCGGCCACTACGGCGTCGAGGAGCCGTTCGCGGTGATCGAGCCCGACGAGTTCTTCGACTTCCAGGCCCACCGGCCGCGGGTCAGCATCGGGTCGGGCGGGACGAGGCAGCTGGCATGGCCGACGACGAAGTTCTACGCCGTTCCCGTGCCGGATGACGCCAGGGACTTGGTGGTCGTGATCGGTGAGGAGCCGAGCTATCGCTGGAAGACGTTCAGCCGCCATATCACACGCGTCCTCTCGGAGACCGGTGTCGAGGAGGCGGTCCTGCTGGGAGCTTTCATAGGCGAGGTGGCGCACACGCTGCCGGTGCCGATCATCGGCGTCGCCACCGATCCGTCGCGGGTCTACGACTTCGGCCTCATGACGTCCACGTACGAGGGCCCGACGGGGATCGTCGGTGTGCTCCAGGAGGCGTGCCGCGAGGAGGGCATGCCGGCAATGTCGCTGTGGGCGGCGACGCCCCACTATCTGGCGGCCAATCCGAACCCGAAGGCGGCCCTCGCCCTCACGAAGATGGCTGCCAAGGTGCTCCGGCTTCCGCTCGACACGACAGAGCTCGAGACCGTCTCCGCCGAGTTCGACGAGCGGATCGCCGAGGCGCTCGCCGAATCCGACGAGCTCGCCGACTACGTGGCGGGACTGGAAGACGACGACGAGGTGATCGAGGACGAAGACCTCGACCCGGACCTCAGCGACGACCTCGTCACCGAGATCGAGGACTACCTACGCGACCAAGGCTGACGCCGAGCCGTGAGCTGCGCCGGCGTGGAGGCAGGGCGCGCCACCGCGCCGCCCTATCACAGCGCCGCCAGGAGGCGGTCGACGTCTTCGTCGGTGTTGTAGAGGTGTGGTGAGATCCTCACCGAGTCGCCGCGCACGCTCACGAAGATGCCCCGATCCCCCAGCTCGGCGGCCAACCCGTCCGGTGCTCCACCCGGCATGCGCAGTCCGATGATGTGGGGGGCGGCCGTTTCCGCGTCCGGGACGGTGAAACCTCGCCTGCGTGCAACTTCTGCGATCCGGCTCGTCAGCTTCCCGATGCCCGAGGCGATCGCCTCCAGTCCCCACTCCTGGACCTGCTGGATGCCTGCCGCCAGCATCGGGATCGCCACGAAGTTCCCGAACTCGCCCATGTCGTACCTCCGGGCACCGTCCCGGTAGCCGTCCCGGTACAGAGCGAGGCTGGCGAAGTCCTCGGCCTTCTCGCGCGTCATCCAGCCGTGTTCGATGGGTGTGCCTTGGCGCCTGTGCGGCGCAGCCCAGAGATAGCCGGACGTGTACGGCCCGAGCAGCCATTTGTACCCGACCGTGACCACGAAGTCCGGCTGCACCACCGAGACATCGAACGGCACCACCCCTATCCCTTGGGAACCGTCGACGACGAGAGCCGCACCGACAGAGCGCGCCGCCTCGCCGATGGCGGCGACGTCGAGGCGCGATCCGTCCGTCCAATGGCACAGCGGAACCGCCACGACGGCAGTCGAGCGGTCGACCCGGTCGAGCACGGCTGCCGTCCACCCTCCAACGCCGGGTCTGGCGACCGTTCTCATCTCCCCGCCGTCGCGGGTGACGGACTCGCGCCACGGATAGAAGTTCGAAGGGAACTGCTCCTCGACGACGACGACGCTGCGGCCGCGGCCGACGGGAAGGTTGGCGGCGGCGACCGAGGCCCCATAGCTGACACCCGGGGTCAACGCCACGCCGTCTGCGTCTCCGCCGATGATCGACGCGAAGAGGGAGCGCAGGTTCTCAGCAGGAGCGAAGAAGTCCTCCGCACCGATCTGCCACGGCGATTCCTTCCTGGCGACTCCCTCGATCCCGGCGCGAGTGACGGCACGAAGTTGCGGCGCCATGTATGCGCAGTTGAGGTATGCGACGTCCTCCGGAATCTCGAAGAGATCACGCACTCGGGAGATCCTGATCAGCGCTTCCGCTTGTGACGATTCGCCTTGATGCGCTTGCGGTACTTGTGCTTGCTCATCTTCTTGCGGCGCTTCTTGATCAACGAGCCCATGTAGTTGAGACCTCGAACGAGTCGGGAACGGTGAAGGTCGCCGAAATCGCCTGCAAAGGGCGGCAGCGGCTCGGATAGCTTCGCGGAGTTCGCCTTGCTACGCAAGCTGCGATGCGGCCGGGTCGCGGCGGGCACCACGTAACATCGGTGGCCTCATGCGACCTGTCATCGGCATCTCGACGCGCCCACGCATCATCGAAACGTCTGGCGGCATGCTCGGTGCGGACACCGTGCAACACACCTACCGCATGTCGGTCGCCAGGGCGGGCGGTCTCCCGGTGCTCCTCGCTCCCGTGGCAGAGGCCGACGTCCCCGAGGTGCTGGCGAGGGTCGACGGGCTCGTCCTGACAGGAGGCGGTGACGTCGATCCGGCCCGGTACGGCGGCGTCCGCGACGACACCATGCACGACTTGAGCGACGAGCGTGACGCCTTCGAGATCGCCCTCGTGAGGGAGGCCGCCCGGCAGCGCATCCCGCTGCTGGCGATCTGCCGCGGCCTCCAGGTGGTGAACGTCGCCCTCGGAGGGACACTCATCGGCGACATCCCAACTGCGATCGGCTCGACCGACCACTCGGTGAACGGTGAGGCCGTCAAGGCGGGCCACCAGCACGTGTCTGTCGACGTTTCCTGTGGGTTGGCGACGCTCATCGGCACGGACGCCATGGTCAACTCGATCCATCATCAGGCAGTCGAGCAGGTCGGCGACGGGCTACGCGTCGTCGCCCGCGCCGACGACGGGATCATCGAAGCGCTCGAGTCCAAGGACGCCGACTGGCCACTCATCGCAGTGCAGTGGCACCCCGAGTACCTCTCGGATGCAGGTGATCCAGCCGCACACGCGCTGTTCGAGGCGCTGGTGACCGCGGCGCGGCACGCCGCAGTCTGAGGTGTCACAGGACGCCTTCGCCCGCCGGCGTCACCCGCTCGACCTTGCCCGCTCCATCGAGGACGGCCTCCAAGGCGGCGGTCACCGAGGGCGCCTCGGCGGGCGTCGTGAGGACCAGCGCCGAGGGTCCGGCGCCGCTCCACGCGGCGTGGCGAGCCCCGGACGCCTTCGCACACTCGATCAGCTCTCCGGTGATCGGGCTCAGATGGGCCCGCGGCGCCTCGTGCAACTCGTCACCGGCGGCCAGAGCGAGCGCCTCGGGGTCACCGGTGCGCAGCCCCTCCACCAGGAACCCGAGCCGACCGAGGCTCCGGCTCACCATCGCCCTGTCGATCGATTCAGGCAGCACCGCCCTCGCCCGCCTGGTAGAGAGCTCCGAGTCCGGGATGGCGACCACGATCGTGAAACCGTCCCACAGCTCGAGGCGCCGCCACGCGCCGGGTCGGGTGAGTACCAGGCCGCCGAAAGCAGCCGCGGCGGCATTGTCCGAGTGGCCCTCCAGCTGTGTGACCCGATCGAACACATGACCCACGTCGGGTCGTTCCCCGCTCACCCTCAGGGCGGCCGTCATCGCCGCAGCGGCGACCGCCGAGCTCGAGCCGAGCCCCCTCGACCTCGGGATGGCGTTGTCGATCACGAGACGCATCGGGCCGGGCGCCACCGCGGAGACGGCACGCACGACCAGGTCGGCGGAGCCGGGATGGCTGGTCACCCCGTCCTGTTCGATCTCCCACCGGTCGAACTCCTCGGCCGCCACCATGCACCGCACTTCGAGAGCGAGCCCGATGCAGTCGAATCCTGGCCCCAGGTTCCCGGACGAAGCGGGCGCGCTGGCGGTGGCACTCATGACGGATTACCTGTCACGGTGCGGGGTCCGACGAGGCGACGCACGTCCCGGCCGCTCGCAGCCCGAATCCGCCCGACGTCGGCATTGCGGGCGCTGCCTCGAGCTGGCCGAACCGGGTAGCTGTCCCGACGGCGAGTGAGCGAGAGGACGATGAGCTTGCGCGACTCGGTCGCCACGGGCGCAGAGGGTAGTGCCGGGCGACACGAGGGCGGGATCGATGGCGCGGTGGACGTGCGACAGGCCGGCTCCACTTCGTGAGCCGTCACCACCTCACCTCGCTGCACCCCGTGTGCGTCTCGGGCTCGACCTGCAGCGTGGCGTGGGCGATGCCGTGGTTCGCCTCGAGCATCGCCCTCGCCCGGTCGAGGACCGCATGCGGGTCGGTCTCCTCGGTGGTCATGAGATGGGCGGTTGCGATGTCCATCTCCGACGTGAGCGACCACACGTGGAGGTCGTGGACGTCGACGACGCCGGGGATCTCGGCCAACTGGTCCCCGATCATCGTGACGTCGACCCGTCGCGGCGCCGCCTCGACGAGGATGGCGATCGCCCTCCGGCCGATCCGCACGGCACGCGGGACGACGTAGAGCCCGACGGCGGCACCGAGGACCGGGTCGACGATCCACCAGTCGGTGAGCGT
>DASWKR010000018.1 GCA_036396535.1 Acidimicrobiia bacterium
CCGCCCGCCCGCGGGGGGGCGCCCCACCTCACGCCCGTGTGAGCGTCCAGCGACGCGAGTGAGGAGGGCTCGGCCATCGCCGACTATCTGATCCGGCGCACGCTCCAGGCGATCGTGACCGTCGCGATCCTCGCCGTGTTCATCTTCCTCATCACACGCATGACGGGCGATCCCGTCTCACTGATGGCCGCCGAGCAGGCGATGGCGGACAGGATCCGCCTCACCGAGCGGCTCGGCCTCGACCAACCGTTGCTGGTGCAGTTCGGCCACTACGTGTCCGACCTGGTCAGGGGCGACCTGGGCACGTCCTTCCGGTTCGGCGACCCGGTGAACCAGCTCGTGGTGAGCCGGTTCGTCAACACGCTGAAACTCGTCATCCCGTCGTTCGCGCTCGCCATCGGGCTCGCCGTCCCGCTCGGGGTGCTCTCGGCAAGGCGGCGAGGGAGGATGAGCGGCCGCCTGAGCAACGTCGTCGCGGTGCTCGGCGTCGCCACGCCCAACTTCTGGCTCGGGCTGATGCTGATCTTCGTGTTCGCCGGGCTGTTGGGTTGGCTGCCCTCGTCGCGGATGGGCGGACCCTCCCACTACATCCTGCCGGTCATCACGCTGGCGACGGCGTTCGTGGCGGGCATCATGCGGCTGATCCGCTCCAGCATGCTCGAAGAGCTCTCGAGCGAGTACGTCAAACTGGCCAGGTCAAAGGGCGTCGGGGAGACGCGGGTGACGTGGCGCCACGCCTTGCGAAACTCGCTGCTGCCTGCGCTGGCCTTCGTCGGGATCAGCCTCTCCGGATTCATCACGGGTGCGGTGTCCGTCGAGACCGTGTTCGCGTGGCCCGGTGTCGGCCGGCTGCTCTACGAGGCCGCCCTTGGGCGTGACTTCCCGCTGGTGCAGGGGATCATCATCGTCGGTGGTGTCATGATCATCGTGCTGACGCTCATCACCGACATCCTGAACGCCTGGCTCGACCCGCGGATCCGGTGATGTGTCGCGCACTCGACCAGGTCACAGGCGAGAGCCGTCCCGCTCGCGGGGCGCCATGACTGCCGAGCGCGGTGGGCTCGGCACCATGCTGGCGCGGCCGCGCCTCATGGCGAGGCGCGCCATGGACAGAGACCTGCCGATCATCCCGATCGTGGTGCTGCTCCTGCTCCTCGTCGTCTCCGTGGTCGGGCCATCGCTCACCGGGCACGATCCCTACGAGCAGGACCTGGCGGATCGGCTGTCGGCACCGACGATGGAGCACTGGTTCGGGACCGACCCCCTCGGACGCGACAACCTCACGCGGTTGCTCGTCGGCTCGCAGGCCACCCTCCAGGTGGTGGCGCTGTCCATCACGCTGGGAGGACTGATCGGCTTGGTCCTCGGGATGGCGAGTGGCTTCTACGGCGGGTTCGTCGACACGATCATCACGAGGATCACCGACGCCCTGCTCGGCTTCCCGACGATCTTCTTCGGGTTGCTCTTCGCGGTGACGCTCGGGCCCGGCTTTACCTCGGTCGCTCTCGCAATCGCCCTCAGCATCTGGACGTGGTTCGTGCGGATCGTCCGCAGCGAGGTGCTCACGCTTCGAGAACGCGACTTCGTCGCACAGGCGAGAGTGAACGGGCTGTCGAGCCCCCGCATCCTGGTGATGCACATCCTGCCCAACGTGCTCAACTCGTTCATCGTCCTCGTCAGCGTCAACCTGGGCTCGGTCATCATCGTGGAGGCGACCCTCAGCTTCCTCGGCGCCGGGATCCCGCCACCGAGGCCATCGTGGGGACGGATGGTCGCCGAGGGTCAGGAGTACCTGACCTCCGCCTGGTGGCTGTCGATCATCCCGGGGGCCGCGATCACGCTGACCGTGATCTGCATATTCCTCCTCGGCGACTGGGTCCGCGACTACCTGGACCCGAAGATCCGGCAGGCGCTCGACACGGGACCGGGGCAAGATGACCGCAGCTGAGGCGCATGATCTCGTCCTCCGCGTCACCGACCTCACGGTCAGGATCGAGACCCGGGAGGGAGCAGCCGACGCCCTGGACTCGGTGTCCCTGGAGGTACACGCCGGAGAGGTCCTGGCCCTCGTCGGGGAGTCCGGGTCCGGCAAGAGCCTCGCCGCGCTGTCCATCATCGGCCTGCACCCGCGGGTGGCAACGATCACCGGAGGCGACATCGAGCTCCACGGCCGGAGCCTGGTTGGGCTGACGTCGCGCCAGTGGTCGTCGGTGCGCGGCGCCGAGATCGCCATGATCCTGCAGGATCCGCTCACCGCGCTGAACCCGGTTCTCACGATCGGCGAGCAGGTCGGCGAAGGCACGCGCCTCCACGACGGCCTTCGCGGGCAACGCTTGCGTAACCGGGTGTTGGAGCTGCTCGACTCGGTGCAGATCCCTCAGCCGGCGGAGCGCATCGGCGACTTTCCCCACCAGTTCAGCGGCGGAATGCGACAGCGTGTCGTCGGCGCCATCGGGATCGCGTGCAATCCGAGCCTGCTGATCGCCGACGAACCGACCACCAGCCTCGACGTGACCATCGAGGATGCCTATCTGGATCTCCTCAAGGCACTTCAGGAGGAGACGGGTGTCGGGATCCTCTTCATCACCCACGACTTCGGCATCGTTGGAAGGATGGCGGACCGCGTGGCGGTGATGTACTCCGGGCGCATCGTCGAGACGGGGCCGGCGGATCGGATCATCGCCTGGCCGGCCCATCCCTACACCGAGGCACTGGTGGCCTCTGTGCCGGATCTCGATGCGCCGGTCCCGGACCGACTCGTGTCCATCGATGGCGCCCCGCCCGGGCTGTTCGAGGAGAAGCCTGCCTGCCATTTCGCCCCGCGCTGTCCCTATGTCATGGATCGGTGCTGGTCGGAGACGCCTCCGGATGTCCTCATCGAGCCCGGCCACGTGTCGAAGTGCTGGAAGCACGCATGAGCGCCGATCTGCTCGCGGGGGAGCGGCTCGTCAAGATCTTTCCGGCGGGCCGGCGATTCTCGGTTCGGCGGCGCCAACCGGTGCGAGCCGTGTCGGACGTTTCGGTGGCGGTCGGCCCGGAGGAGGCGGTCGGCCTCGTAGGCGAATCGGGATCGGGCAAGACCACCACGGCCCGGATGCTGCTGGGCCTCGTCGAGCCGACCGAGGGCGTCGTGCGCTACGAGGGCGATGACATCGCCGGGCTGAAAGGCGAAGGATGGCGCGTCTATCGGGCGCACGTGCAGTCCGTGTTCCAGGATCCGTGGTCGTCGCTGAACCCGAAGCGCACCATCGGAGCGTCGATCGCCGAGCCGCTCACCCGGCTACCGAGCCTGTCGAAGCAGGACCGCGTCGACAGGGTCGGCGATCTCCTCGAGCTCGTCGGCCTGCGCACCAACCTGCGGAGCCAGTATCCCCACGAGCTGAGCGGCGGTATGCGCCAGCGGGTTTCGATCGCCCGAGCGCTCGCCCCGTGGCCGAGCTGCATCGTCCTCGACGAGCCGGTGTCGGCGCTCGACGTCTCCATCAAGGCGCAGGTCATGAACCTTCTCAAGGAGATCCAGGAGAAGGTGCACACCGCCTACGTGCTCATCGCCCATGACCTGGGAACGGTGCGGTTCCTCACGGATCGCATCTTCGTGATGAGCGGCGGCCACGTCGTCGAGCACGGGGATACAGCCGTCATCTTCCGGGATCCCCTCCACCCATCGACGAAGACCCTTCTCGCCGCTTCCCGGGCGAAGTCGATCCGTCATTCGAGACCTACGGATGCCGCTGATCACGCCCGCCCGGCCGAGCCCGACGGATGCGTGCGATGCGCAACCGCCGGACAAGAGTGCGATGGCGTCGGTGGCCTGATCGAGGTCGGCCCGGGTCACTTCCTGGCCTGCGCCCGGCTCGGCGTCCGGACCGAGAGCACCGACGATCAGACGCCGTCCAGCTCGAAGATGTAGAGACCGCCGGTGTGCCGGTCCGTAGCGTAGATCAGTCCGTCTGCATCGACCAAGATGTCGTTCATCTGGATCGCAGGCGAGCCGATGGGCGCCTTGGGCACGTGCCACGCGATCTCCCGGGGGTTCTCGAGGTCCGACACGTCGTACACCCGCACGCCGGCGTTGAAGTACGTGAGGAAGACTCGTGAGCCATCCTGGTACGTGCCGGGGCGGTACTCGTGCACGTTGTGGGGGCCGAAGCGTCCGCCGCGCGACGTGAAGTCGCCCTCCGGCACTGGGAGTCTCGAGACGACGCGTGGGTTCTTCTCGTCTGAGATGTCGACGAGGCGCGCCTGGTACGGGATCCGGGCCGGGCTCTCGACGCACTCGTCGGTCACGACGAGGGCTTCGCGCCCCGGCAACGGGCACGCCGTGTGAGTGCACAGGCTCGGACCGTCCACCTCGTCCAGGTCGACGTGCGCCACGAGGCTGGGTGCGCCCTTGTCGGACACGTCCAAGATGACGAGCCCCTGGTCCCACCATCCGCAATACAGGCGGTCGCCGCGCGGCACACCATGGTGGAGGAGGACCTCGGCGCCGTCGGGCCAAGTCCGGAGCGCCTCCTCGCCCCGGCGCATACCGGGGAGCCACCAGCGACCCGCCTCGACGGGTGCCGACGGGTCGGAGAGGTCGAGGATCACGAGGAACTGGCCGCTGCTGTCACCCGATCCGGCCGTCACGAAGGCGTACGGCTCCTCCCAGTAGCTCATCCGGTGGACGCCTCTGCCGCCGCATGCCCAATAGCCGATCTCGCGTGGAGCGAAGGGATCGGACACGTCGAAGATGCTGAGGCCCGACTGCCAGGCCTGCGACGTGTTGCGTCCGCCGAAGCGCCGCTCCCGATTCACGAGCAGGACGTCTCCGACGACCTGGACCTTGTGGGAGTGCGAATTCGACGGCGCAGGGAGATAGAGGACACGACGAGGCTCGGTGGGGTCGCGCACATCGACGACCGACGTTCCACCGGTCTGGTGACCGACATAGGCGACGCCGTCCTTCAGGTTGACGTGCATGCAGTCGCCGGTGCCGTCGAAATCCGCGTGACCGACGAGGCGCATGTTCCAGGCTTCGTCCGTCGTCTCGTGCAGCCGGCCCCTCATCGGTGGCTCCCCAGATCGGACGGTGTGTAGCGCTCGAGAGTTGCCAAGGATCCTCCTGAGACCGGAAAGATATCGTCCTAGGATACGATCCTAGTGGTGCGTCGTTCAATTGGTGACCTCGGCTGTGGACCGTCGGGTGGCCGACGCCGCAAACGGGGACGGCCATACAAGCGCGGTCTCCCGCTCGGCGGGGGACCGGCGAGCGGTCGCTCTGCGACCCGAGCCGAGGGGGCACCTGGCCGCCACACACTGCCCGGCCCCCTCGACTGGACCAAACGCTGTCTCCCGCTCGGCGGGGGACCGGCGAGCGGTCGCTCTGCGACCCGAGCCGAGGGGGCACTTGGCCGCCACCCACTGCCGGGCCCCCGCGACTCGGCCTGCGGCGCTCGTCGATCCCCCGGAGACCGGGGGATTGCGTAGAAGCCTGCGAACGGTACGGACGGCCACCCACGCTGTCTCCCGCTCGGCGGGGGACCGGCGAGCGGTCGCCCTGCGACCCGAGCCGAGGGGGGCACCTGGCAGACCGGACCTCCGAGTAGCCGACGCCGCAAACCGGGACAGCCGCGGCCCGTGGTCATCAATCCCGCGACAGACCACTAGCGGCAACCGGTGACGACGGCGGAGCTCTCCGAGCACGCTGACGTCCGACGCATCGTTGGACCTACTCGACGAAGAGGGTGCCGTCGCGGTCGACGACCCGGCCGCGCCCGAGCGGAAGCACGAGCGTGAGCGCCTTGAAGGCCGTGCCGAGGCCCGGGATCTTGG
>DASWKR010000019.1 GCA_036396535.1 Acidimicrobiia bacterium
TCAGAAACCCCAGACACCACCGTGCCGGGCACCCCCTCAGCTCGGGTCGCAGAGCGACCGCTCGCCGGTCCCCCGCAAAGCGGGAGACAGCGTTATAGCGCCACAAGCCCTCACCGGCAGCACCTCCAAACGCGATCCCCCGGTCTCCGGGGGATCGCGTTTCGTCCCGCCAGGAACCGAGCCGAGGGGGCCCCAAACAGTCATGCCACCACACACCGAACGGGTTGGCGGCGTCGCGTAGGCTTGGTACATGGATGCGCCGCTCGTTCTCGTTGGAACCAAGGATGGGCTCATCGCGCTCGGGTCGGACACGGCAAGGCTGCCGGGTCGCGAGATCGACCACGTCCAGGTTGCCGACGACCTGATGTGGATCGTCTCGGACGGCCGGGCTGTCTGGCGCGGTCCCGTGAGCGGCGACCCGAGCCTGGTCGCAGAGCTGTCCGATGAGCGGCCGAACTGCCTCCTCGTCACGGATGATCGCGTGCTGGTGGGCGCGAGCAACGCTGCCCTGTTCGAGTTGGATGGCGACCAAGTGGTGCGCGTGGCCTCGTTCGACGCGACGCCGGGGCGGGATGCCTGGTACACCCCGTGGGGTGGCCCGCCCGACATCCGCTCGATGGCGAGCGGACCCGAGGGCAACCTCTACGTGAACGTCCACGTCGGAGGCGTGGTGCGATCCACAGACGAGGGTGCGACGTGGGTCGACACCATGGACATCCACGCCGACGTGCATCAGGTGATCGCCGACCCGACGCGGGCAGGCTACGCCTATGCGGCGACCGCCCGCGGCCTCGCCGTCACGACGACCGGCGGGAACGAGTGGAGCTTCGTCACCGATGGGCTCGACGCCGCGTATTGCCGCGCCGTCGCCATCGGCGCCGATTCGATCATCCTCTCGGCGGCGCACGGACCTGGTGGCAACAGATCTGCCGTGTACCGGCGCCCGCTCGACGGTGGCCGCTTCGAGCGATGCACGGCCGGGCTACCCGAGTGGTTCAGTAGCAACGTAGACACGTTCTGCCTGGCGGCAGGGCGGGGGTTCATCGCCGCGGCCGACCCGAGCGGCACGGTCTACACATCACAAGACGACGGGGTCACGTGGGCCGAGGCAGCCGACGGCCTGCCGGGCGCCCGCTGTCTCGTCATCGTCTGACGACGACACCACGAGACGGCACCCTGAAGCGGGGAACAGCCGAGCTCTACACTCGCCTCGATGCAGGGCACGCCGTACGCGACCTTCGCGCTCGAGGACGAGCCATCGTGGCCTGACGGGGGCGGGCCGTTCGTGTTCCTTCTCGAACACTCCGGCTCGGTCGAGGAGAAGCTCCTCGAGGGGTGGATCGCCCGTAACACCCCGGCGGACACGGCACCGGGCGCCGTCCAGCGGGCGACGCTTCCGCAGACTCGCCGCCGCCCCAGGCGCCGCAGCCTCGACCCGCGCCTCGGCGCCTTCCTCCAGGGGGGCGGCGACCCCTTGCTCGTGCCGATGCGGGTGAGCTGGCTGCCCTCCCAACGGGACGGGGAGCGCAAGGCCGGGTGGCGCGACGTGGTCTCGTTCGGCGACCCCCGCGACCCGGACAGGGTCAGGCAGCACGTCATCTACAGGACCCGGCCAGACAGGGTGCGGGTCGTCATGGGCACGCCGGGCCGGCTGTCCGAGCTGCGCCGCCGCTGGGAGGAATCCGGCGTCCTCGGGCGGCTCGATGGGACGGGCTTCGTCGAGTTCACCGCCCTGCGCGCCTGGCTCGCCCTCGAGCGGGCCGAGCGGGAGCTCCGCGGCAGCCGCTACAAGGTGCCGAAGTTCCCTCGTGAGTCGCTGATGCACAGGCCGGGCTTCGCCCAGGGGGTGGCCGTGCTCGCCCAGGAGGCGGGCGCGTCGTACGACCACATGGCGGCGCGGACGAAACGGTACGTCCGCGAGATCGCCGCCACCCACAGCCCGTTCGTGATCGACCTGGTGACCGGTGGCTTTCGCTGGCTCATCTCGAAGGCGTACGTCGCCATCGACTACGACGAGGGGGAGCTGGAAGCGCTGTATGCGATGAGCCGGAACCACCCGCTCGTCTTCCTCCCGTCCCACAAGTCGAACTTCGACCACCTCATCCTGCAGGACGTCCTGTACCGGAACCGCCTCCCGCCGAACCACACGGCCGGCGGCATCAACATGAACTTCTTCCCGGTCGGGCCGATCCTGCGACGCAGCGGCGTGTTCTTCATCCGGCGCGAGTTCAAGGACAACGAGCCGTACAAGTTCGTGCTGCGCCAGTACCTCGACTACCTGCTCGAGAAGCGCTTCCCGCTCGAGTGGTACATCGAAGGCGGGCGGTCGCGGACCGGCAAGCTGCGGACCCCGCGCTACGGGCTCTTGGCGTACGTCGTCGACTCGTTCCGGCGGGGCTCGACGGACGACGTGATCCTCATCCCGGTCGCCATCGCCTATGACCAGATCCAAGACGTCGGGGGATACGCCGCCGAGCAGACGGGAGGGGGCAAGGAGAAGGAGAGCTTCGGTTGGATGGTGCGAGTCATCCGCAGCCTGCGGCGTCGCTACGGGGACGCCCACCTCCGGTTCGGGTCGCCCATCGGCCTGCGCGGCTTCCTGGCCGACCAGCCGGACCCTCCGGAAGATGCCGACGACACCCGCAGCCCGGCCATCCCGAAGCTGGCGTTCGAGATCGCGGTGCGCCTCAACAACGCCATGCCCATCACGCCGATCTCGCTGGTGACGCTGGCACTCCTATCGGCCCACGGCCGGGCGCTCACGCTGGCGGAGACGATGGCGGCGATCGAGCCGCATCTCGAGTTCGTGCGAGCCAGGGACCTGCCGATGACCGAGAAGCTCGACCTCACCGATGCCTCGGGTGTGACGCGGGCGCTGGCGGCGCTCGAGGCCCATGGCGTCGTCGCCGCCTTCCAGGGCCCGGCCGAAACCGTCTATCGCATCGGACCGGAGCAGCACCACGCCGCGGCGTACTACCGGAACACGATCGTCCACCATTTCGTCCCTTCCGCCATCGCCGAGCTGGCGCTCGCCGGTCTCCTGGACGATGGCCCCGTCGAACCGGGCGCCGTCGTCGCAGGAGCGTTGCGTCTCCGCGACCTGCTCAAGTTCGAGTTCTTCTTCGCCCCGACCGACGAGTTCGCTCAACAGATCGGCGACGAGCTGACCCGGACCGTCCCCGGGTGGGAGGCAACGATCGCCGACCAGGGAGCCGCCGCCCTCCTGGGAAGCTTCGAGCCGTTTCGCTCCCACGTCGTGCTGCGGCCGTTCCTGGAGGCGTACCAGGTGGTCGGCGACCTCGTCGCCAGACACGCAGTCGCACCGGTGATCGATGCCGGCGACCTCGCATCGGCGGCCGGCTCGCTCGGCCAGCAGTACGTGCTGCAGGGCCGCATCGAGAACCGCGACGCCGTCAGCTCCGTTCTCTTCGAGGCCGCCGTCAGCCTGGCCGCCAACCGGAGGCTGCTCGCCGCCGAGCCCGACAGCGAGGAGCGACGTCTCGAGTTCGGCGCAGAGATCCGATCGGTTCTCGCCGACATCGAGAGGGTGGCGGCGATGGCGGCCGCCCGGCTCGCCGGCATCGTCTGACTGACCGGGAATGGGTCAGGTGACTACGTCCCATCGTCACGAATGGACTAGGTTGACTACTTTTAGTCACCGACGTACACTTTCAGTAGGCGAGTCGGTCGGGACGCTCGCCGGGCCAGCTCCCCCATCGCGAGAGGCACGGGAAATGATCGCCAACCTCAGAGCCGCCATCGCCGACCTGCCCGTGAGTGCTCGAGGCATCGATCCCGACGCACTCGTCACCTACGCCGACCGGCTCCAGGGCGAGATCGACGAGGCGATGGCCGTCGACAGGCGCCGCGTGTCGGAGCTCGAGCGGAAGCTGGCCGAAGCCCGGGAGCGCGAAGAGGCGATTCAGCTGATGTTCGTCGCCGCCACCAAGACGAAGCAGGAGCTGACGGAAAAGGGAGAGCGCCAAGGTCAGGAGCTGATCGAGGCGGCCAAAGTTGAGGCCTCGCGCATCGTGAACGCGGCCCGCTCGGAGGCAGTCGGTGCCCTCAACGCGGCCCGCGGCGAGGCCGAGGAGCTCGTGGCCGCCGCCGGAGCGGATGTGGCGAGGCTCGAAGCTCAACGAACCGACGAAGAGCGGATCTACCGCACGAGGCTGCATGCCATGGCGAAGAGCATCGAGACCTTGGAGCAGCACCTCAGGACGATCACCGAGACGGCCCTCACGAGCACCGCCGGACTACGGCGCGAGGTCGCGACGGCGATCGGCGATGCTCCGCCTGCCCCGCCCCGCCAGGCCGCCGCATCGGTTGCGCGCCCCGAGCCGGCCGCCTCGGCCTCCCCGGCTCCTCCCGCTCCTCCCGCTGAGGTGCATGCGACGGCTGTGACGCCGCCTGCCGAGCCGGCGCCCGTCCCGGTTGCGGAAGCTCGCCCTGCGACCGCCACACCGGAGACACCGGCACGGCAGGTCGCCGCGGCGTACAAGGCGCGGCCCGCCACGAGCGTCGTCCAGCAGATCGCCGAGCGGCACGGAGTCGACCCGACGGAGGTATCACCCGAGCACGGCGATGCTCCGGACGAGCACGACCTCGGCGGGACGCGCATCGTCGTCGACACGACAGGAGCGGAGCGCAGCGAAGCGATGGAGGACGACCGCGAGCCGAAGCGGGGGTCGTTCTATACGAGACGCTCGGCCAAGCTGCCGCACATCGGAACGGACAACAACGCCATGGAGGTCGTCGGGCGCATGAGGACCAGCCGCCACCGCGACAGTGAGAACGACAACGACTCTCCTGAGGAGGAGACGGAGGACCTGGCGTACCAGCACGCCTGAGTCCGACGAGGGCGGTGCCTCGACAACGGCCCGCACGCGCACGGCTGCACGACTGCGCCGCACTCGTCAACAGAGCGCCCCCGGGAAACCGGGGGCGCTCGACTGTCTCGTGGCCGGTGCGCCGGTCTACACGTAGAAGGGGTTCTCGCCTGCCGCGTGGTTCGTGGCGTCGACGATCTCCTCGATCTCCGGGATGTGCTGACGGATCGCCGATTCGATGCCCTGGCGCAATGTCATCGCAGCCAGTCCGCACCCTTGGCAGCCTCCCCCCATCTCGAGGTGGGCGGTGGCGCCGTCGAGGGCGATCAGCCGCACATATCCGCCGTGCGCCGCGATCGCCGGGTTGATCTCCTGCTCGAGGAGTTGCGTGACCCGCTCCTCGACTGTCCCGCTGAGGTCGAGATCCTGCTTCTCCAAGATCGGCGGCGTGGCCGGGTTCGGGTTGCGCAGCACGAGGCCGGGGGCGTAGGGGTCGGCCGACATGTCGAGCTCCGAGCCTCGTAGGTTGTCGATGCTCCCCTCGTCGATGGTGACGGAGAGCTCGCCGTGGATCTCGACGTGGTCGTTGGCGTCGATGTCGTCCGCCCTCACGAATGCGGTCTCGTAGATGAACCCCGCCGCCCCGAAGCCCGAGATGCGCAGGCCGAGGTGGAGGTCCGGGATCGACTCCTGCTCACGCAGTTGCATGATCTGCTCGAGCGCCGCAGGCGTGATCGAGATGATCGTCTCGGTGGATTGGGTGGTCATGGCCCTTCATGGTACCGGCCATCGGCTCGGACCCGACCGTTCGGCGCCGACGGTCCCGGCATCCGTTCCGGCGTCCGTTCCGGGCCGACCGTTCCGGCGTACCCCCATCGCACTGATGCGACGCTGGGACGCAAGAAACGGTGAGGCGCCCCAAGCCAACCGTTCCGGCGTACCCCCATCGCACTGACGCGACGCTGGGACGCAAGAACTGTGGGGCCACCGCCCCTAACCGACCGTTCCGGCGTACCCCCATCGCAGTGACGCGACGCTGGGACGCAAGAACGGTGGGGCGCCCCAAGCCAACCGTTCCGGCGTACCCCCATCGCACTGACGCGACGCTGGGACGCAAGAACGGTGGGGCGCCCCAAGCCAACCGTTCCGGCGTACCCCCATCGCAGTGATGCGACGGAGGGACGCAAGAACGGTCCGATGTTGGGCGACCTCTACTCGCCGTACATGGCGTCGATCTCCGCCGAGAAATGATCGGCGACCTTGTTGCGCTTCACCTTGAGCGTCGGGGTGAGCTCCCCCGCCTCGATGGAGAGCTGCCGGTCGAGGATCGCGAACACCTTGATCTGCTCGAC